>NZ_JAFEVH010000056.1:0-6533 GCF_048054155.1 Wolbachia endosymbiont of Nasonia giraulti | reverse complement strand
TATAAAGTCTGGATTCCAGTGTCAAGCACTGGAATGACATCATAGGGGCACTGCCCTTTTGGATGGAAACCAGTGTCAGCTACTTAGATGATACCTTTTTTCTACTTAGTTTGGGTTATGCAAGAAGTCTATTGCATTCCTGAGCAATTTGATTCATTATTCTTTTTGTAAAAAATTTTCTTAACTTTCTCTCCACTTTTTTGGTAAGGTCACTTTAAAGGAAGTCTAATAGATGCTACATAGAAATCCAGATGAGTTTCTAAAGTCTATTCCAAAAGATAAGCGCATAATGTGCCTTGACATGGGAGAAAAGCAAATAGGCATAGCATTTAGCGATAAAACACAGCTCATAGCCACAGCTCATAGCATATATCACAGAAAAAATATGAGCAAAGATTTAGGTTATCTGCATAGAATATTCAAAGAAAATGAATCTGGATCAATGGTAATAGGACTACCATTAAAAATGGACGAGCAAGAAACTAAATGGTGTAAAACTATAATCCAATTCGCAAATAAAATAATAAAAAAATATAAAGTAAATATATACTTACAAGACGAAAGCTTCTCAACATCTATCGCAACTCATACACTAAAAATTACTGGAATATCAATCACAAAATCGAAAAAAATAGATGATAAAATCTCCGCATGTATTATTTTGCAACGAACGTTAGACAAGATAAATACAATCAAATAGTTTTTCCAGATCTGGAAATCTTCAAACTGAATCCCATATAAAAGTTACTCAACAAAACAAGAACCTTTCGTATAAGCATGACAAATTGCTACAGCAAGAGCGTCAGCAGCATGGTGGCATTTTATACTCAAATTTTTAACTATTTGCTTCACCATAAATATCATCTGATCCTTATCAGCATGGCCATTTCCGGTAATGCTTTTTTTTACATAGTTTGCATCATATTCATTCATAGTTAGCTTTGTTATTTTTAACGCTAAAATTACAACCCCTCTTGCATATCCTAAAGTTAGTGAAGATTTAGGATTTTTATTAACAAAAATTTTCTCCACCGCAGCTTCATTCGGAGAGTATAGGGAAATTACTTTCTTTAATTGTTCAAAAATTATATGTAGGCGTTCACCTGTACCCAATTTACCATCAGTTGATATGGTACCGCCGCCCAAAAATTCAATATTATTTTTTTCGTTCAGGCTGATAATGGCCCACCCAGTCTTGCTTATTCCTGGATCTAGACCTATTATTTTAACCACTTAATAAACGCTTAACCAATAGACAAACAAAAATAAAAATATCCAGACTACATCTACAAAGTGCCAATACCAGGAGGCAAACTCAAAGCACAAATGGTCCTGAAGTGTAAATTGGCCTTTCCGTGCTCTAAATAAACACACTGATAAAAATATTATTCCTATTATAACGTGTGCGCAGTGAAAACCGGTAATCATATAAAAATTGGATGTATAAATAAGCTTTTCTCCTGTTTCTTGTAGAGAAAAACTCGCTTCATGATACTCTATTGCTTGCACTATTATAAAAAAAACTCCAAGCAATATAGTTATGGACAGCATTTTAATCATGCTCTTTTTATCATTTTTAAGTAAAGAGTGATTTGCCCAAGTAATTGTTGTACCAGAAAGCAATAATATTAATGTATTCATGAATGGTAGTGACCATGGATCAGGTGGCAAAATTCCCTCAGGGGGCCATTCAACTTTTTTTGCAGGAGAAAACGCCTCAAATAAAAAAACTGGATCAAGCCAGGCTTTAAAGAATGAACAAAAGAACACTATAAAAAATACGACCTCCGAGAGAATAAACAAGTACATTGCAAATTTGAGTCCATGTTTTACAATGGCAGTGTGACATTTGTCATAAATGGCCTCCCTTATTACATCTCTCCACCAATAAAACAGCACCCCTGATACTGCGGAGATTCCCAAAACTAAACAAAACATTCCGACAATTTGTTTATGAAGCGCGCCAACTAATCCAAGTGCAAGAATAAGAATTGCTGCTGATACAGCAATTGGCCAAGGGCTTGGATCCACTAAATGAAAATCATGTTCTTTACTTTTCATAGCATTTTAAAAAATACTTATTAAGGATACAAATTAGCTTAAAATTGTCAATGTTCCTTAGGAAATTGATTGAATCTTGAAAAATTATATGCACCGTTCAAAAAATCTAACACAAATTGTGCAGTTATTCTAAACAACTCAAGCATTCTGCTCTTTTCGTTTTCTCTTGCTCTGCTGCAATATCCATCAACAATATTTTCCAAAATAATGCATCCAGACTTTACTGAATCACTGTAACAAAAATTAAACCAATCCCTATATCTATTATTTTTCTTGAATCTATTTTTCATGCTATCAACGACAGTCTCGTATATAAACATGCAAGAATACAAAACCGTCATAGCCTCATAGGTATTACTATGCGAGATGGATAAAAGAAAATTAGTGAAATTAAAACACTCAAGAGATTTCTTTTCGCGACTTATACCGTACATAGTAAAGTAGTAGTCATATAACATTCTATTAACAGTCACTACTCTTTGGGCTACTTCAGCAAGCGAGATAATACTACTATAATCTTCCATTTTGGATGCAGTAATTAAGGTGGTACGAATATAATCACCTAAGAACAACGTCTTTTGTTGAGCATAGAATTTGAAGTTCTCTATATTTAGGGTGTTATTCGCTAACTCAACATTAAAAGGATGCTCAATTATATCCTTTAAAAGATTTGACCCGTAACAGCTCCTAATTATGCCACTGAACACTGTAGTTACCGATAAAAGATCAAGTTAACGTAAATAATCCGCTGCTAATATTCTTTGCTAGATATATTAGAGTAATATGCCTCATCCCAAAACATTATTTCTAATTCCAGCCCTTTCTTAAAAAACTCATACATCCTCTTTTTTTCACAGTCACTAGCTTTTTTATATAGCTTATTTGTAATATCAGTAACCTCATCAATTACAGCATTTACTGTTTCGCTACTATAAATGTTGATCCACTCTTTGTATTTGTTATTTTTAACCCCTTTAGTTGTTATCTCATATACCATATGGCGTATAACGATTTGGTATATGTTAAAGCAAGAATAAGATGCTACTAAAGCTTCATTAACAGAATTGTGATATGCGGCACTCATGAAAAAGTCAGTAAAGGCAGAACAAGCTCTTGACTTTTTGTGATCATCAGATAGATCACAATCTTCAAAATATTTTTTATACTGTTCTCGAACATAAAATGCTCCTTGTGCCAAATTGATTAAACTACTCATCATTTCAATATCATCAACTCTAGCTGCAACAATTAAAAAAGCACGAGCGCAATCTATACAATACAGAAAATCCTGCTGAAGGTAGAATTTGAATTTTTCATAATCTAATGTATTATTTATCAATTCAACATTAAAAGGGTGTTCTTTTATTTTATCAATAAGATCAGAAAACTCTTTTACAATTACGTTGTACAGTTCTCCTTCTATTTCGTTATACACTTTATAAGCCTCACAATAAAAATTGAATATAAAAATTATTACTAATGTGGTATAATTATTATGAAAAAGCGTGCTATGCTTTAACAATAAGCTAGTATATAAATATGGGGCTGTAAATCAAAAATTTTAGCAATCTAAAGAAATTTTACTATTACCTTCTATATTGAATTCTCTACAAAGATCAGCAGATAAGTCCATGTTTTCCCAAGAAAATCCACCGTCCCTTTCCGACTGTTTACCAAAATGTCCATAACAGGCTGTACGTTTATATATAGGATGATTAAGCGATAAATGCTTGATTATGCCTTTTGTTGATAAATCTATATTATTCTCGATAAACTTTTTAATTACTCTTTCCTCTACCTTATTCGCACCAAATGTATCAATATAGAATGAAGTAGGTTTTGATACACCAATTGCATAAGAAAGCTGCACAAGACAACGTTCAGCCAAACCTGCAAAGACAATATTTTTAGCAAGATATCTTGCCATATAAGCCGCAGATCTATCAACTTTGGTTGCATCTTTTCCGGAAAACGCTCCTCCACCGTGTGGAATATAACCTCCATAAGTATCAACCATAATTTTTCGTCCGGTTAATCCACAATCACTAACCGGTCCACCAATAACAAATCTACCAGTTGGATTGACTAAGAGATTTTCCTCAGGACACATCCATCCTTCAGGTAAAGATGAAACTATGTAAGGGTAAATTATTTCTTTTACTTTTGATTGATCCAAATCCTCAGGGTGCTGTATTGAGACAATAATACTTTCAGCACGTACCGGGAGGTTATTCTCATATGCCAAAGTGATTTGTGACTTTGCATCTGGACCAAGTTTTGCTTCTTTAACTGCGCTCATGATATTTTTCAGAATCGAGTGTGCATAAAAAATGGGTGCCGGCATAAGGTTTTCTGTCTCTGTTGTTGCATAGCCATACATTATGCCCTGATCTCCAGCACCTTGATCCAACCCTATTGCAATGTCATTTGATTGCTCATGCAGCAATATATTTACTTTCACTTTTCTCCAGTGGAACCCATCGTGCTTGTAACCAATATCTTTTATTGTATTCCGTACAATACTTTCAATCCTGCTATTTTTGATGTTAGGCCCAAACACTTCCCCAGCTATAATAACGTTATCTTTGGTGACTAAAGTCTCTATTGCAGCTCGCGCAAAAGGATCAGTAAAAAGGTACTCATCAAGTATTGCATCTGAAATTTGATCTGCTACTTTATCTGGATGACCAGCCGCCACTGATTCACTGGTTACTAAATTTTTATATAAACTCATGTTTTTGCTTATACAATATCAAAACCGCTATAGAAAACACAGTTAGTAACTACTAAATGGTGGGTCTGGGAAGAGTTGAACCTCCGACCTCACGCTTATCAGGCGTGCGCTCTAACCACCTGAGCTACAGACCCCTGATTTATTCAAGCTGAAGCTTTCATATTATCTGTAGGCAAGATATCAATAAAAGTCTTTTTATTTGCTGATCTTCTAAAGCTGACCCAGCCTTCTATTTTAGCAAAAATCGTATGATCTTTACCTATACCAACATTCTTTCCAGGATGGAATTTTGTGCCTCTTTGGCGCACAATTATGTTACCAGGAATAACCTTCCCATTCTTCTTTATTCCTAACCTACGACCCGCTGAATCTCTACCATTACAGGAACTACCACCTGATTTTTTAGTTGCCATATCTTACCTCTTACTTTTGAAGACTAATTTCATTTATACGAAGAACAGTTATATACTGCCTATGACCAGTTTTCCTACGGTAATTTTTTCTTCTTTTCTTCTTAAAGATTATAATTTTTTCCCCCCTGCACTGCTCCAACACTTCAGCTTTAACAGTAGCATTAGATGAATAAGATAAGCCATTATTTGAAATACAAATCACCTTATTGATTTCCACCTCTTTTTTTTCTTCAGCTTCTAACTTCTCTACCTTTATTATACTACCTTCTTTTACTAAATATTGCTTTCCACCAGTCTCAATTACTGCAAACATGATAAATATAAATTATTGTTATTAACTTTAATCGTAAACGATGTCATATACGCTGTCAATATAAATAAAAAGCATGACTTAACGTTCTTTTTGAGCTACTAAAATACTTCTATCTGTTTTCATCTTTTATCTACCTTTTCTCAGACAGTAGACTTCTTGCATAACCTAAGCAGAAAAAAGGCAAATAGTTATTATAGCTCTAAATTTACCGACACCGTCATGCAAGTAGCCCCTTCTCCTGTCATCCGAGTAGCTTGACACTGGGATCTAGAAAAAAGGATGATGTCATTCCAGTCTGGAATCCAGGAAAAAGAATGGTGTCATGAAAGTAGCCTCCTTCTCCTGTCATCCCAGCGCCCAGAGGTGTCATCCAAGTAGCTGACACTGGGATCCAGGAAAGTTTGCTTGTAAACTAGCATAGAAAGTGGTTACAACATTTTCGATGAGATTATATGGAAAACTGGATCCCAGTGTCAGCTACTTGGATGACAAAAAAAGGAGCACTAGGATGACACCCTACTTAACCGTCATACCGCGATTCATTCGCGGTATCTCTTAACATAGATCCCTTACTTAACCGTCATACCTTAACATAGATCCCGCTAACAAGCAGCGGGATACTATCTACACCGTCATACCGCCGCGGTATCTCTTAACATAGATCCCTTACTTAACCGTCATACCTTAACATAGATCCCGCTAACGCGTAGCGGGATGACGAATTACTTCTACACCGTCATACCGCCGCGGTATCTCTTAACATAGATCCCTTACTTAACCGTCATACCTTAACATAGATCCCGCTAACACGTAGCGGGATACTATCTACACCGTCATACCGCCGCGGTATCTCTAGATCCCGCTGGGATGACGATTGTCGTTTAGCCATAAATATTAAGGAATTTACCAAATAAAAAAAAAGGCAAAAGAAGCCCTGAGGTTATTATCCGCTTTAAAATATTGGCGTTTTTTATGTTTTAAACGCTTGACAAGCGAGATTCAGCCGCTTTTA
>NZ_JAFEVH010000055.1:0-6566 GCF_048054155.1 Wolbachia endosymbiont of Nasonia giraulti | reverse complement strand
TGACAGGATATTTGTTTCTAATTCTTTATAATCTACCAAACCAGTAGTTCTATTTGCTTGACTCATATCAAACCTCCATTTTTTATATCAATTTATTACTTTTTTTTCGGTTTGACACACTTTTTTGAACGTTCCCGAAAAGACACCATTATTACAACCTTCTGTGTAGTAATAATATTACTGATTTCTTTTTTCACTAACCCTACATTTACTTCATCTTTTAATAGTATCTAGATTTCTAGATACTATTACATGTTTGTTGTAACTTGCATAAATCACACTTTTTTTTTAGCTAAAACATCTCAACTTTATTTTTACAGGAGGAAATATGTCATTTACAGAAATTAGATTTCCAGAAAATATATCTTATGGTTCCACTGGAGGACCGGAATTTTCCACTGACATTGTAACAACACATAATGGTTGTGAACAGCGCAATATTAATTGGTCTCGTGCACGTGCCAGGTATAACATAGCTTATGGAGTTAGGTCAAACGAGCAGCTAACAGAACTCATAACATTTTTTCAGGCACGAAAAGGTAAAGCTATAGGGTTTCGCTTTAAGGATTGGTCAGACTTTACAGTTATCAATCAAGAAATTGGCATAGGAGACGATAAAAAAACGATCTTTCAACTGATGAAAACTTACATAAGTGGAAAAGACAAGCATACACGAACTATTAAAAAGCCAGTGCATGATACAATAAAAATTTACCTAAATGGTGTAGAGATAGAAAAATATTCAGTAAATTATTCAACTGGAGAAATAGAATTTATGAAACCACCAGCAAAAGGCACAATAATCACCGCAAGCTTCGAATTTGATGTACCAGTACGCTTTGATACAGATTACCTAAACGCTTCTATTGACAACTACAGCAGTAACAGTTGGAATAATATTCCCTTAGTGGAAGTGAAATAAGTTAAAGTATGCTCCATAAAAGTTAAGCGATACTGAGGCTCATATTTAAATGAACCTCAGCATATTTTAAAGCCTATTGCCCATTACAATGTTGGTGAGTCTTCACACTTGAAATTTCAGGAGATTCTAATTTAGTGCTTTCTTTTTCCTGTAAAACAGAAAGTTTTAATAACTCCTTTAGAGCTAATTTTTCAAGCGTTGTATCATCTTGATTTAAGATTTTATCTAGCATGTTTTTTTCCTGTAAGCGATTAACATAATTTCTAGCTTCCTCATTCAGACCCCCTATTGTGTTGACACAAGATAATACTAAATCTGAATTCTTCATTGCTAAAATTCCATTTAGGAAAATATCTAATTTTGCTTTATCCTTAGTTAAATCTTTAACTAATCTCTTTCTGATATCATCATTGTCAAACAAAACATACTCTAGGTATGAAGCAGACTCAATAAGTATAAAGTCTTCTAAAGGTAATAGTTCTAAATCGTTTCCAACATAAGTCAATATGTTGAACTCAGTAATACACCCCTTTTTACTCACAACACAGTACTTGGGAAGATTACGATACATTGATAGCAAAGAAAAAAGACTTATTATACTTGTACCTCTATCTTTCATTTCCTCTAGAAGCTTTTTATCATTTATTAGTTTGTGCAAAATGTAATCTGTAGCAGAACCTGGTTTGCGAAAACGAAACATATTATTTTCTGCAAAAATAGCCTTAGCCAATTCGATAGACTTTTTATCCTCATCTATAAAAGCCTTTTTGTTTCTATTTAACTTTATGATCTCAGCTTTACTATTTCTGTGTAGTCTAGTTTGCCCTATTAACCTCTCAAATGTTTCTGTCTTCATGTATATCTCATATTAATTAATATTAATATTTACTGTATTAACTACTTTGAGAAAAATAAATGAAAATCTTAATAAATATTATACTTTTATAAAAAAATAAAAGTCTTTTTATATTTGTATGAGTATACAAGCAGTTTGATTGTTGTGATATATTTTCTATCGCACCCGGCTGCAGTGCCAAATATTAAGAACAATGTTCGCTTGCTAGCTTTCGCTTCAATATCTGCAAGATTGTACCTGCACAACTTGCTTCAAAATTTCTGCTTGTTGTTGAGCATGGACATTAGCATAACCGCATGCAGGAGATGCAGCAGCGGGTCTCGCAATACACTTAGGCCTTTTTGCTTGAGTGTCTAGATTAGATAGAACCTCTTCTATTAACGGATTAACAAAAAACCATCCTCCCATATTTTTTGGTTCCTCTTGACACCATATAATTTCAGCGTTCTTATATTTTTCGAGTTCATTGTTTAGTTTATCGGCCGGGAATGGATAGAATTGTTCTAAACGCATTACTGCTATATCGTTTATTTTTTGTGCTTCAAGCATTTCAATTATGTCGTAATAAACTTTACCACTACATATTACGACTTTACGTATTTTATCACTTGCAACTAAACCTGTTCTACACTCTGGAATTACCGTAAGAAATTTTCCTTCAAAGTCAGAAAGGTTAGAAACTGCCATTTTATGACGCAATAGTGACTTAGGTGTAAACACCACTAAAGGCTTACGAAAATCTCGATTAATTTGTCGGCGTAAAACATGAAAATAATTCGCAGGAGTAGAGCAATTAACCACCTGCATATTATCCTCTGCACAGAGTTGCAAAAACCTCTCTATACGAGCAGAACTATGCTCAGGCCCCTGCCCTTCATAACCATGAGGCAAAAGTAAAACTAGACCACTTGATCGCAACCACTTTGTTTCTGCTGATGCAATAAACTGGTCGATCATGATTTGCGCACCATTTGCAAAATCACCAAATTGCCCTTCCCAGAGCACCAGTGAATATGGAGAGTCAAGGCTATATCCATATTCAAAACCCATCACAGCATACTCAGAGAGTGCGCTATCTATAACTTCAAAGCGAGCTTGCTTCTCACTTATGTTGTTTAGCGGAATAAACTCTTCCTCCGTTACTTGATCAACAAGCCTTGAATGACGGTGCGAGAAGGTACCACGACCAGAATCTTGTCCTGACAAGCGCACTCCTATTTCTTCTTTAAGCAATGACGCAAATGCAAGACTTTCACCAGTGGCCCAGTCTATGTTGCTACCGGAATTTATACTGTCTATTCTACCATCAAGTATTCTTCTGACTTTATTATTGAGATTAAAACTACTTGGAATATTGCTATTTATGTGTACACCTAATTTTTTTAGCTCATCTGGTGAAACACCAGAGTCCGTATAATATTCACTCAAATCGTTCAACTTTGCTCTTCTTAATTTCGACCACACTCCATCAAACCAGTCAGCTTTTTTTGGAGTGTAAGCCACTGACTCAGCAAGACTTTTATCCAACCTTACCCTAAATTCGCTGCGCAATTTACTTACTTCATCACTAATTAGGACTTTCTCTGCAGCCAGCTTCTCTTCGTAAATTGTTCCCGGAGTTTTATGCCTTGATATTGCTTTATACATAAGTGGCTGAGTAAAATTTGGTTCATCGCCTTCATTATGGCCATATTTGCGGTAGCATATTATGTCAATCACCACATCCTTTTTAAATTTCTGCACATACTCCATTGCCAAACTCGCGGCAAAACTCACGGCTTCTGGATTATCTCCATTAACATGAAATATTGGAGCTTCTATTGATTTTGCTACATCAGTACAATAAAAAGAAGAGCGTGCACAACGAGGATTCGCAGTAAAACCAACTTGGTTATTGATGACAATATGCACGATACCACCAACTTTATAACCTTCAATGTTGCTCAAAGTCAGAGTTTCAGCAACCACTCCCTGCCCGATAAAAGCTGCATCACCATGAATTGATATTCCAAGCACAGATCTCGTATTTTGTTTTGCCCTTACTCTTCCAGCTAGAACCGGATTTACCGCCTCAAGGTGAGATGGGTTAGGACATAAACTTAAGTGTATTTTTTTACCACCAGCAAGTGCTCGATCAGAAGAGTAACCAAGGTGATATTTGACATCACCAGACACCTCAAGACCACTTGGATATGCAAGGTTGCCTTGAAATTCAGACAGCATTGCCGCACAATCTTTTCCCATCACTTTGGTTAGAACATTGAGCCGTCCTCGGTGGGCCATACCAAGAACTATTTCTTCAATACCAAAAGCTGCAGAATCACTAATAACTCTTTCAATTGCAACAATGGCTGACTCCCCACCTTCGATAGAAAAACGCTTATATCCAGGAAATTTCATATGGAGAAATTGCTCGAACATCTCAGATTCGATCAAGTGCCTCAGTATTTCTTTTTTATCCTGAGGGCTTAGCGTATAGACCTGATTTTCAATTTTCTCCTGCAGCCAAACTCTTTCCTCATAAGAGGAAATATGCATAAATTCAAAACCGATATTCTTGCAGTAAATATCTCTGTAGATTCTAGTGTCACCTGTAGGAGAAAGATTCAAGTATTCTTGATAATCTATTTCCTGATTTACATTCAGTGATAATGGATTTAAGTCTGCAAAAAAGTGACCATAAGATCTGAAAAAATTTGCTAAATCATCAGCATCTACCTTAGCTTCATTCTGTGCTCTGCAGGGTTCTGCTTTATTAACTTCTAAATTGCTCGAAAAAATTCTGTACCAATCTTCTCCAATTGATTTATCGCCTTGCAAGTAACGGCTATAAATTTCTTCCACAAATTCGACATTATCGCCATAAAAACAGGAGTTATTTTTAAAACTGGACATAATCACTACAAAAGTATCAAATACTTATGAGTATAACTTAAGTTTTTTAAAAAAGAACTCCTTTAGTTTCTAATTATTAAGTTATACAAACACTGTAATCTGAGTTTTCCAGAAAGGGTGTCATTCTAGACTGACATCTAATCTTTCCATAAATGCTGTATTTCAACATAAAACAACTATACTCATCAATTTGTGCCCAATCATAATTCCTAGGTTCCAGTGTTAGCTACTTGTTTTTTGGATTTCTATACTATTGCTGATTGAAGATTATTGAAATTTTTTTGCACATTAAGGAACGCAAGCGTTTATGAGTCAGAGGATAAGTCATATAACATTTACTCGGTCTTAATACTTTGAATTTATATTTGAGTAAACGATAAACAGTAATTGGTATGAGTGATCTATTTAAAAGTGACAATTATGATAAAAATCTCAATTCTTTGATAAGAGTCATAAAGCTGAAGGATACAAAAAAAATTAATGAACAATATGATGAAACACTGAAAGATTTATCTCAAGCTCTGAAGAATTTTACAAACAACGCAAAAGATGTAGCTAAGTTTGTTATATATAGTGACTTGAATAATTATGTAGAACCTTTGAGCACAAAGCCACTCGGTTTTATTGGAACATTAAAAGGAATATTAGATAGAGTCTTGGGAAAAGATATTCCAACTAATGATAATGACATAAAAAATTTTGTTGGTGATGAATTATCAGGTTTCACTATAGAAAAAGCAGCCGAGTACTCAAATATTTTAAGTACAATTAATCTATTCAAGAAAGGACTTAAAGAAATTTTAGATTCGAAGCAGAGTGGAAAAAACAATAAAGAACATAAATCATATGAAGTAAGCTCAAAAAATAAAACAACATCAAAGCAGAAGGAAGATACTTTCAAGCTGCAAAAAGGAAAACAGCCGGCAGGAAAATCAGGTATGAAGAAAATAAAACGGCCAACAACGGCACCTCCACCACCTCCTACTGACTCAAAAAAGGTACACTTTAAACCAGAAATAGAGAATGTATCTCCTGAAGATTCAGGCTATGAAAGTTCATTAAGTGAAGAGTCTGGACATGAGGAAATATCAAATTATCAAGAGAAAAAGAGTAAAGCGTCAACGAAAGATTCGCGGCACTCAAAGTTGCCTAAAGAGGAGCCAATTTATGCAACAATACCTAAGGAACATATAGAAGCAAAAAGAGAAAATAGAAAGAAACAGGCTCCAGTGCCAAATGCTACCAATCAAGAAGCTAGGCAAGAAACTAAAAAAGATAAATCTGAAATACTGCCAAAGCCTAAAAACCTAGGCAGTGCTGATCAACAAGTGAGCACGAAAACAAGAATAGTAGGAGTGATTCCCAAAAAATCAGCTAAAAGTAGCCCAACAGTACCGCTAAAAAAAGCTACTGATAAAGCAGTACCAGAAGTAAAAGCGGTTATTATAAAAGAAGAAGTAAATAGCAAGAAGGACGGTAGAGTAAAGTCAATAGTAGAAAAATTTGAGCAAAATCAAGTTGCTAAGAGCAAAGCCACCCCTGCAACACAAGCAGATATCGGTATGAAGAAAGATCCTGCACCATCGCAAAAAAACTGCCTCCCAATCTCACTCATTTCCGGTAGGAAATAAAAGATCTAAAATGAACCCCATAACAGCAAAGTCCGATTCTAAACTTCCGGTTAGTAAAAAACCTCTTCTCACTCATGTTAGTGTAAAGAAAATAGCTGCACGATTTGAAAGCCATGGGAAGAAATATAGTATTTTCTAAAATGGATGATAAAGTTCCATTATGGTATTACCAACCAAAAGCTGTAAGTCTGTATATTTATACATGAGAGGTCTGAGGCGGCTTTTGATGGTATGCCAACAGTATTCTATAGGATTCAAATCT
>NZ_JAFEVH010000054.1:0-6639 GCF_048054155.1 Wolbachia endosymbiont of Nasonia giraulti | reverse complement strand
TCTATAAAACCTTTTGATTTATTCCATCCAGATAGACGTTGCTCTGTTAAGTTATATGTAAATAAAGTATTTATCACTGAAGATAATGTACAGATCATACCGCAGTATTTACGTTTCTTGAAAGGTATTGTTGATTCACCGGACTTACCTCTTAATATCAGCAGAGAAACGTTGCAGAATAATCGTGTTGTTGAGCAAATCAGGAAATCCCTCACTAAACGCGCGATATCAGAGCTCGGTAAAAAGGCAAAAGAGAATTTAGAGGAGTACACAAAATTCTGGACCAATTTTGGTGCAGTATTAAAAGAGGGTCTTTGTGAAGCTATGCCAACTGATGAGAGAGAAGCGCTGCTCTCGATTTGCAGATTTCATAGCACTGGTGATGAGAAATTAGTCAGCATTGATGACTATATAAGCAGAATGAAGCCTGAGCAGGAGCATATCTATTATCTCACTGGAAATAGCTTGGATTCAGTGAAAAACAGTCCGCAACTTGAGGGATTCGTCAGTAAAGGACTAGAAGTGCTCCTATTTGTTGATCCAGTTGATGACTTTTGGACTAGTGTAATTCATGAATACAAAGATCAGAAAATCAAGTCTGTAACCCGTGCAGATGTTGATTTGGAAAAATTCTCTTCAGAAGAAGATAAGACAGATGAAGAAAATAAATCGAATGAAGAAAAAACTGAGGAAACTATACTGCAATATTTTACCACAGTGCTTGGAGATTCAGTAAAAAGCGTAAAAATTTCCAAAAAATTGACTGATAGTCCCGTATGCCTAGCGGTTGATGAAGGTGCTATGGATCTTCGCATGGAGCGTTTTTTGCGTGAACAAAAGCAGCTAAATTACCGCACGCCAAAGGTGCTTGAAATTAATACTAAGCATCCTGTAATAAAGAGTATAATGAAATCTTATGCTGAAAGTGGTGAAAACCCAACATTGGAAGACATGATTCATTTATTATTTTACCAAGCTTGCATCGTGGAAGGTGAAGAGATGGATGATGTAAGTCTGTTTGCTAAGAGATTGAATAATTTGCTTGGCAAGATTTCTGTTTAATGCTATACTTAGCTTAGCTGCTAGTTAGGAGGTAAAACATGTTTGGTTCCAATTTTAGAGACTTTGTATCACAGGATACAACTTCACAGGGCCAATCAAATTCTGAAAGATTAATCAAAAGTTGGCATGGTTTTGAAAAACCAGATTCTGAAGATTCAGGTATTGAAGAAGAGTTTGAAGTTTTAGATAGCGAAAGTCAAGAGATACCAGCTACTCCATGTAGCACACCCTCTGAAGATCTAAGTTTAGAGAATGCAATACTTGCAAACTTTCCTGATGGTTGTGATAGGTCGTTTACCGTAGAATCAAAAGATGAAGGTTCATTTGATACCATTCCTAAAAGTTTAACTTTCGCTGAAATAACAAATATCCTAAATCAAGCTATACAAGAAGATAATTGTGAAGAACTAGACAAGGTTGTACAAAATATTGAAGATTATGAAGGCAGGTCTATTACGCTGGATAATGTAAATTTAAAGAGTTTTTGTGAGCAACAACTTAACTTAGATTTACAAGATAGAAGCGATCATCAACATATATACTCAAATGTACTATCACAGTATAAATTTGATCAGGAGAATTTTGAGTGTGATTATTCAGTAAAAGAATTGGTATTATTGGCAATTGCAGCTAATGACAAGCTAGTAGAGCAATATCAGGATTTTCTTTTTGCTGAAGAAAATTTAAGTCTTTTACCTGTACTTGTTGGTGGTCAAAAATATATTGAAGCTTTTATAGAAAAATTCCATGGTACTGATGGAGTTTATGGAAGATTAAAAGGTCAAGCTATACAACTTGTCGAACCTAATAAGATTGACTTTTTCTCAGTTATAGCACTAAGAAAAGAGCAAGAATTACTAGAGACAGTTTTTGTCGAATACGTTTTAAGAGATTTTGGACAGGTGTTAAAAACAAGTAAACCTAATCCTTTGTATGGTGCGCTTGAAACAGCATCTCTGATCAAAAATGAAGAATTCATCACGATAGTGCTAGATGCATTTGAAAGATATATTAATGAGCTAACTAAAAAAGCCTCAACAGAAGAGTTATTAAAAAAGAGCTTTGCTACCTTGTTAGAAACTGCGATAAGCCAGGAACACACATCTGTCATTGAATACCTGTGCAAACGATACACTAATAGTGCAGATCGTGCCATTTACGATGTATATGAACAAGCATTTGCAGATGATAAAGTTATTACAATACTAAGGCAACAAATCCTGAAAAACATAGGAGCTCGTGGCAGAAAAGAAATTTATGATTTAATTCTGAAAACTGCATTGGATGCTGGTAATATTGCATTTATCGAGCACTTGTGTGAAAAATGTGCTAAATGCAGCAATGATGTTATTAATTATCTTGATCATAAATCTAAAAACAACGAGTTTGATGAAATATATGAATCAATTCTGATTGCATTGTCTAATACTGAAAGTCAAGACATTATAGTCAGTGTTCTAGCTCATGTTCAAATTTATCAAAGCATACTCAATAATAAACAGCAAGTAGTCAGGCAAACCATACAAAATATACTGAGAAATGCAATAAAAGAAGCTAGTTATGGAGTTGTTGTACCCTTATGTCAGCATGTTGACCTAAAATTCGCAGCTCTTCAGGCAATATGCAAGGAAGAATTTGAGAAAGCTTTACCAGTAATTGCAGAACAGCTTGAAAAAATAAGTATGGAACTTTCTCCAAGTATGACTCGTAATGAGTATCAAAAAAATAGAGATACTTTGAGTCATCTATATCTAATTAGAAATTTGTTAGAAAGTAGTAAATTAATCAATACTTCCAGTAAAGCAAATATACAGACACAAGCGAATACACAAGTTAATAAAAGAAGCAGCAGTGATAATGCAGTATCACCTGTTATAAAAGGCGATACGGCTGTAGTAAATGAAGAGAATAACAATCAACCAAGCAGTCAAAGAAACCCAAAATCCAAAAGTGCTGGCAGTCAACAGACAGAAAAAAATGTTCTTGCAGGGGAGGAAGAAAATGCTATCTTAAATAACACAGGGGTTTCAACGCAGGAGCCTTTAATTAATAATTTTGAGGAGGGTGAAATCAAAAAAGGCAGCGGAAAAAAAGGTGTTAAGCAACTTGCCAGTCCTGTTAAGAAAAAGATTGATGGACTTATAAGCAAAACCAGTACTAACTCAAGAGAAGAACTCGAAAATATTCTAAAAAGTAACTCTCCTACTCTTGTACTACAATATGTAAAAAATAAAGACGGTCCCTTTAAGGGTAAAGTAGAAGAAATTAAAAAAGAAATTAAAAACCATAATACAAAACAAGGTAATGTTAATATTTCACTGAACAACGATTTGCCAAATTCAGGAGACCAATCTACAAGTTCTAATAATACCGGAAGCAATAGTACACTTACCACAACTCCAGAAATTACGGGTTGTGAAAAGAAGTTGGGGGTAAGTGAAGTTTCTTCGAATGCTGACAATGTGTCTACAATTGGAGGTGTTATTAACAGTAAGGAAAAGCCTGCAGCAGTAGAAAAAACTAGTGCTATAAACAATCAATCAACCTCTATTACTGCAACACAAAATACGCAAAAGAGTAAGTGGCCTACCATAGCTACATGGACGTTAGCAGTAGCTGGAGTTGTTTCAGGAGTAGCTATTGCAGTTTATTTGGAAATGCTAGCTGCAGGAATAGCAGTTGGAGCTTGTTGTCTGGTTGCCGCTGCAATTATATACTGCTGTACACCTAAAAGCCAAGTTGAAAACAACAAGGTTGACAAACCTTTCAACACGGGGAAAGTACCTACTGCCGTACATGTATAATAAATATAGTAGTTTACCATTTAATAATTTATTATAATTATGTTAATTATCGGTAAATAAGGACTTGGTAAACTACGAAGAAATATTCTTGAATAAAATAAAAGATATAAAAGATGAGGGGCGCTACCGTGAATTTACGCACTTTGCGTCATTACCAGGTAGGCTCCCCCACATTATGGACTATGAAAGAAATAGGGAAGTAATAGTCTGGTGCAGTAATAACTATTTGGGAATGTCACAAAATGAGAGTGTAATTGCCGCTATCCAAAATTCATCTGTTGGTGCTGGAGGAACAAGAAATATATCTGGTACAACAAAAGAGGTTGTTGAACTTGAAAAATCCTTAGCTTGTTTGCATAAAAAAGAGGCTGCTTTAACTTTTGCTTGTGGCTACCTCGCTAACCAGACAACACTTAGCACTTTATCGTCTGTTATTCCGGGCGTAGTAATTTTTTCAGACGAGAAGAACCATTCTTCGATGATAGAAGGCATAAAATCAGGAAAAAGGCCAAAACATATATTTAAACACAATGATGTTAATCATCTAGAGCAGTTACTCAAGTCTATAGACAAAAAGACACCAAAAATAATAGCACTTGAATCCGTATATTCAATGGATGGTGATGTAGCTCCGCTTAAAGAAATATGCGACCTGGCAGATCAACATAATGCAATTACCTATTTGGATGAGGTGCACGCAGTTGGCATGTATGGTTCACATGGTGGCGGAATTGCAGAAAGAGAAGGTCTGATGGATAGAATAACCGTTATTCAAGGTACACTATCAAAGGCTTTTGGAGTGATGGGTGGGTATATAGCGTCTTCAAAGAGCTTGGTAGATGTAATAAGAAGTTCCGCTCCAGGATTTATTTTTACCACTGCTATGTCGCCTGTTTTAGCAGCGGCAGCAAAGGCAAGCGTTGAGCACCTAAAATCGAGCAACATTGAAAGGGAAAAGCAAAAGCAAGTCGTTGAAAAAGTAAAAAACTCACTGAGAAATGCAGGAATTAACTTCATTCCAACAGAAACTCATATAATTCCAATAATAATTGGCAACTCAGAGTTATCCAAAAAAGCATCAAAATTATTATTTGATGAGTATGGAATATATGTTCAACATATAAATTACCCGACAGTTCCAAGAGGAACTGAGCGTTTCCGTATTACCCCTACACCTTATCATACCGATGAAATGATAGAGCATTTAACAGAATCTCTTGTAAAAGTTTTCGAAAAGTTGTCTATCTCTGTAGCCTGTTTATGCTATAGCTAGTACAGCCCTACGTCATACCGCGATTTATTCGCGGTATCTCAGCATGGATTCCGCTAACAAGTAGCGGAATGACGAGTTTTACGCTTATCAAATTGTAGGTAAACATAAATTACTTTAGCTATAGTTTTATATCTCCAGCAATGATTAGCCCGTTGTCTTCCGTTAGCCTTCCACCGCTTTCTTGCAGAAAAAGTCTACCGAGCAAGGCTTTATATTTGTTAACTCCAGAGTAAATTATTCCACTGTGCCTTCCTGCCGCAAGGTATGCAAAGCCTAAAATTGTTGAACCTATGGAGCGTACATTACTATTGCCAGGCAGCAATTTATTTAACAAATTACCACTTACATCTATTAGACCCCCTTCACGGCTTTTCACTCGCATTTTTACATGACGAGATCTAAAATCCTCAAGAAAAGCACCTTTCTTTTCTTCTGCCCAAAAAGTTTCTCTAAGAGCCGGAGCATCAATTACAGCTGCCACAACTTTATTTTTATGAATGAGACAGACTGATACTGCAAAATAAACCATGCAACTAGAAAAGTTCTCCCTGCCCTCTATAGGCATAATAAACCAGGTATAAGTGTTATCTTTTACTTCTTGATCAGTATCATCTTCAAAAATAAAACCATAGTCTCGTTTGTAGTCGTGCAAGCAATCGTATATGGTTTGCTTGGATTTTGAATAAGTTTTATTAATAAAGTCTGCTGATTTAACATTAGAAATTTGCAATTCATTAAAATCGCGCATAAGCTGCTTGGAAGCATTACGCACAGAATCAAGCATCACATTAATTCGTGGTGATGAGAGGGACATTCTTCCTTTTACTCTTTCACTCTTTCATAATAGCTGTCACCTGGAGTATATACTACAATTTTATCCTCTTCTTTTATAAATTGAGGCACGTTAACGCGCATTCCGTTTTCCAAAATTGCAGGCTTATAAGAAGCAGTAGCAGTTTGTCCTTTAATAACAGACTCTGTTTCTTTCACAGCAAGTGTAACATAATCAGGCACATGCGCAGAAATTATTTTGTCTTGATAAGCTACAACTTTAATTTTCATGTTATCCTGTAAATAAATTTTTTTTTCTCCCAATAAGTCCAAATTTATAGTGATTTGCTCGTAATTACTTGGATGCATAAGATTTACAATGTTTCCTTCAGTGAAAAGGTAAACATATTCCTCTTCATCTAAAATTGCCCTTCTGATTGTTGCATCAGAACGAAATCTTTCATAGTGTTTTGCTCCGGTTTTGATGTTTTTCATTTCGGCTTGTATGTATGCACCACCTTTACCAGGTTGAGTATGCATAATACCTACAACCAAAAATAATCCGCCGTTATGTTCCAACACCTGACCTGGTCTGATATCGTTAGCTCTTTCTGCCATAATTACATTTTCAATTTGATCTTATAATTATAAATAGCTTTATATAAATATCAAAGTCTTTATTAGTCAATAAATTCTGGTATATTTAATACTATATACCTCCCCTTTATA
>NZ_JAFEVH010000053.1:0-6645 GCF_048054155.1 Wolbachia endosymbiont of Nasonia giraulti | reverse complement strand
CTCAAGAGAAGGTTCTCTACTGTTGGTGTCACCATTAAGAATGATGTCTCCTGAGGAATCATGAAGGACAAGCCGGTTCTAGAAAAGAAGAACTTAGATAAGGGGCTCAAGCGTAGTGTGGGGAAACCTGCATGCTGCGTTTCTAAGGGAGGGGGTAGTAGTAATACTGCTTCCTTACCTGACCAAGTAAATTCTTATGCAAAAATTATTATCAAAAAGTAGAAGTGTCAGAGGCTTTACGTGCAATTAAATTTATTTAGCAATAATCAAGTTGATTATTGCTGGCAAAACTATATCACCTTAGACGAAAATAAGCACGTATATAACTCAATAGTTAACGATTTATCTTGGAAATGCCTGATTCTTTTTGGACCTAACAGCTCTGGAAAAACTCACCTTGCTCATATTTGGCAATCAATAAACAATGCAATTTTTATTAATGTGAATAATTTTGTAAGCGAAATTAGGTATAGCGATGCGTTTATTTTAGAGGATGTACAAAACATTAAAGATGAGGAAATGTTGTTACATTGTTATAATTATATGAAAGAAAATGATAAGAGACTGCTAATCACTTCTTCAATTTCACCAAAAAAGCTTAACTTCAAACTAAGAGATTTAAGCTCTCGAATATTGTCAACTACCAGCGTAAAAATTTTGCCTGCAAGCGAGGAATTATTAAGAATTATGCTAATAAAACGATTTTCAGATAAACAGTTAAAAATTGATTTAAAAGTGATTAATTATATTCTAGCAAGAATAGAACGTTCTTTCCACAGCATTAATAAAATTATAGAAAAAATAGATAGTGAATCCATAGGATCAAATGTAACCATTCCTTTTATTAACACTTTATTAAAAAAAAGTGCCAATTGATTCCTTTTTTTGTAAGGTATTTATTATATATATTAAAAATTTATTAATACCCATACAATAATGAAGTTGAAATCACTATTTCTTTATGTTAAAATTATAATAAATACTATGATGTAATAAGAATAAACAGACATAGCTAAGGGATATTTTATACGATAGTAAAATTTACTCTACAGGATGTTTTTTATAGATTCAATGTTATAATTGAAATATGGTAAAAATAAGATCAAATTTAAAAAAAAGGTTAAAACAAAGGTTTGTAGTACTTACTTTATTGATAAATGCTTTGTTTATCTCATATTTTCTTATAAAAAACACAAAAAATACTTTCAATCAAATTATAGTCAAAGAAATAAATATAGGAGCTGATAATGAAAAATAAACAACTACAAAATAAAAAAGAGAATCTTTACATAACGTATTACATAGATACTTTGATTTCCGAAAAATCCTCTACACAAAATACTTTGGAAAGTTATCGTTCAGATTTACACCAACTTGAAAAATTTTTATTAGAAGGAGGCACTACCTTAGTTGGTGCAAGTAAAGCTAATATTAAAGATTATGTAAACTTTTTACGTACACAAAAGAAATATAAAACTAGCTCTATATCAAGAAAAATATCTGCTATCAAAAATTTCTATAAGTGCCTATTTAATGATGGAATAATAGACTTTAATCCAGCACCGGCTAATGATAATGAATTAAGAAATCCAAAGGTTTCCCTTCCTTTGCCTAAGTATTTAAGTGTTCAAGAAATATTTTTGCTCATGGAAACAGTAAAAAAATCAGTAAGCGGATCGAATAAAAAGATAAGCAGTAAAAGGCTATGTGCAATTTTAGATATCCTTTACTCTTCCGGGATGCGTATTTCTGAACTAATTAATATGAAGTTATGTGAAGTATCACATTTAGTAAACAGTAACGGTAAAGAAGGCTATATAATAATAAAAGGAAAAAGTGGCAGAGAAAGGCAAATCTTTTTTAATGAGCAAGCATTGCAAAGCCTTAAAGATTATTTATCAATTCGTGACAATCTGCTCCCTAACAACAAAAAATCTGATTGGCTATTCCCAGGTGATAAACCTAATAAACCAATTACAAGGCAAAGAGTTGGTCAATTAATAAAGGAATTAGCAAGAAAGTGCGATATTGATGAAAATAAAATCTCTCCACATGTGATTAGGCATTCTCTTGCTACCCATCTACTGAATAGCGGAGCAAATATTGTGCTGATACAAAAAATTCTTGGCCATACTAATCTTTCTACAACGCAAATATATACTCATATTGCTAACGAAAAGTTAAAGGACAAATTAGCTGATTCTCATCCTATTACTCAGATGATCAATAATTAAACTTATTGCTTTTAGTTTTGTAGTAAAGTTAAATTCAAATAAGTTTACGTGTGTTTGTGATTGCAAGTTTATTGTTTAATTTACTCCTTATATTATGGGAAATATTCTATACTTTAATTACTCTCCCTGTAATTTTCTTTCCTGAGTGTGTAATAACCATTTTCCTTGTTTGCTCGGTGAGAGTTGTATTATTCATGTTGCGTTTATTATGTGGCATTAAATATGAAGTGAGGGGAATGGAAAACATTCCTAAGCAACCTTTTATAATTGCATCTAAACACCAATCTCCATTTGAAACATTTATTTTTATACTACTCTTTAGAAAAGCAGTTTTTATTTTAAAACGTGAATTGAAATGGATTCCATTCATTGGTTTGCATCTCATGGCATTAAAAATGATTTTTATTAACCGCTCAGATGGTATTAGTTCTGTGCGTCATATCATGAAATTAGCAAAAGTGTGTATAAAAGAAAATAGAGGCATAATAATATTTCCTGAAGGTACAAGAACAACTATAAACCAAAATATAAAATATCAATCGGGTATTGCTGCTTTATATAGCGTATTATCTGTTCCTGTGTTACCGATTGCTTTAAACACTGGTTTGTTTTGGCCAAAAAGCATACTTTCTCTGAGAAAGAATCCTGGAAAGGCGGTAATAGAAATATTACCTCCCATATATCCTGGGTTAAACAAAAATGAATTCTTGCGAAGTTTAGAAAAAATCATTGAAGAAAGAAGTAGTAGATTAATTGCAGAAAAAACTGATATTGCAAATTAACAAAAAAACTTTATAATTAAAAGAAAAGTACAGGTATTAATATATGGCAAATCATAAGAGTGCTAAAAAAATGATGAAGGTAATAGCAAAGCGTACTTTAGTAAATAAGATGCGAAAAAGCAAAACTCGTACTGCTATTAGAAAATTGGTTGATATAATCAAGTCTGGTGATAAAGAGAATGTTGTCTTGGCATTTCGGAATGCTGAATCCAATTTACACAAATGTGTAAATAAAGGTGTCATTCATAGGAATACCGCTGCGCGTAAAATAAGTCGCTTAAATGCAAAAGTAAAAGCATTGATGACCGCTTAATACGGTTAATGTAAAGTTAGCTGTATTAATATATACTCTTCAGTTTGTATATTCTGTATAAAATTTAAGTAGCTCAAGTGATGGATAAAAAAGCATTATTGGAACTAAGTAATGGGTCAAAAATTGATCTGCCCGTATTAAGTGGAACAGTAGGTCCTGATGTGTTAAATATTAAGGACTTATATAAGAAGACAGGATTATTCACTTACGATCCAGGGTTTGTTTCTACAGCTTCATGCTCTTCTACAATTACATTCATTGATGGAGATGAAGGAGTTCTTAAATATAGGGGACATAATATAGCTGATTTGGCAGAGAATAATAATTTTACTGCTGTGATTTATTTATTGCTCTATGGTGAATTACCCAGTTCAGAGCAACACAAAAAATTTCTTCTCAAAATACAAGAATCATCCAAAGTATCAGAGCAAGTTACAAATGTAATCAAAGCATTTCCAAAAACTGCTCACCCTATGTCGATTTTAGTTGCATGTTTTGCAAATTTGTCAGCGTCTTACCATGAAATGCATGGCAAAAATGTCAATGGTGAAGATTTAGATTTTGGAATTTCTGCAATAGCAAAAGTTCCTGCAATTGTTGCAATGATTTATAGACATATCAACAATCAGGAATTCATAAATGCTAATAATAAATTAAGTTATAGTGAGAATTTCTTAAATATGATATTTGGCAGTGCTGTTAATAATACCCTTTTTGTAAAAGCTCTGGATAAAATATTTACTCTCCATGCTGATCATGAACAGAATGCTTCTACAGCAGCTGTCAGATTGGTAGGGTCAGCTGGTTCTAATCTATTTGCAAGCCTGTCTGCAGGAGTTGCTACACTTTGGGGTCCAGCACACGGTGGAGCTAATGAGGCAGTTATAAATATGTTAAAAGAGATAGAGCAAAGTGGAGATGTAGATAGATTCATTGAGAAAGCTAAAGATGATAAAGATCCATTTAAGCTAATGGGATTTGGACATCGTGTTTATAAAAACTATGATCCGCGCGCGCTTATATTAAAGGATGCTTGTCATGAGATTTTAAGCAAACTAGAGCAAAACAATGAATTACTTGAAATTGCAAAAAAACTTGAAGAAATAGCTTTAAAGGATGAGTATTTTATTACACGTAAGTTATATCCAAATGTTGATTTTTATTCAGGTATAATAATGAATGCTATTGGTATCCCTTCAAGTATGTTTACACCCATTTTTGCACTTGCAAGAACCACTGGGTGGGTTGCCCAGTGGTATGAAATGATAAACGATAAAGAAACCAAGATTTGTAGGCCAAGGCAGCTATACCTTGGCAAATAAACTTTCATTCACAATTCGTCCTCAAATAGTCTAATTTTCTTTAGCTATAAAATACAACAAGTTGATGTACGCTTTTTTGAAGAACATTGGTCAGGCTGTGATATAGAAGGTTGGTTAAATGTTGTTTTGGGCTTATTAAAAGAAGATCGTGCTGAAGAATGTCCAAAGCCACTATCTTTAGCCGAAGCATCACCCCCACCTTTACCTTCACCATAGTAGTCGGGCCTAAGGAATTTGCTTGAGTTTCCAGTATGTGATTTACCTATAGCTGAATTCTTAGGTGAACCACCAAAACCACTATCTGCACTTGGTCCATCTATCCCTACTTTTTCTTCAGAAGGGGCAAGAGTTTGTGGTTTCATAGCTGGCACACGCGCAGGATCAATGGACAGTCTATAATCCTCATTGATTACAGAGCTCTCTATGATCTTATCCATCACACAGTAAGAAATGTCTGGGTTAGCAAAATCTATTCCGTACAATCCTTTACTATCACTATTCAATAGAGACTTCTGCGAAGTATAAGCTTCAACATTATTTAATACATCCATACCAAACATATTATTAACGCGATTCACTTCTTCTTTTGTTAAATATCTATTACCATTACTACCACTTACAAAGAGAAGCAGTTATTAAAGAGAATTGATGAAAAAGGAACAACAAATTTATCGCTACTTGATACGAGAAAGAATGCCAATATTGCAGCAATAAATAGCATTAGTAACAGTCATAAAGATGGTCTTAAAGGTTTAGTAGAAGATTTTCGTGCTGTTAATAATGTACCACCTGGCTCATCAATTATTGGGGAAATAGAAACTCGTGATAACCAATTAAAAACATCCCTGATAAATGAGGTAAAAACTCGGGATGAACAGTTAAAAGTGTCTCTTATAAATGAAATAAGAAAGCGCAACATGGTTGAACCAGGGTCATTACCTTTCTTATTTGGTGTACTTGGCAGAAAAAATAATTATTTTGGCCACGGAACTTTTACGACAGAGCTTGGAAAGTGGAGTAGTGATATAACAAAAACTGACTATATGTTACAACTACTAGCAGGTAGCCATACGTACAATACAGATTACGTTAGTTTTTATCGGCCAAGACAACTAAGTTTTATAGAGGGAAGTAAAGGAACATTTATTTACGGAGAGTTATGCATAAAAAGTTTTTCGGGTAGTTATGATGAGATATACTATTACCCGTATGCTGCACTTGGAGTAGTATTTGTAAAAAATACAACCAATGTGAACATAAATAAGACAATGGAATTTGTTGGATCATCGTATTCGAGTACGGAGTATGGGGGAGCAGGATTATTTGTGGGAACTCCTGACAACACTAATTCTAATAAATCAAGTATTTCAAAAATAGTATGGAAAAATGTTTACCAATACACAAGTTCTGATAGCAAGTTAGCCGGATCTGGTAATGTGGAGATTCCAGCAGGAAAAACAGTTGCAATATTACTTTACACATTATCTTACCTGTATTCCAGAACACAAGTTAGTCAAGGTATGCTTGCATCAAATTATGTACACAACTATGGTCAATTTATTCAGTGGGGGATTTATAACATACGTAGCAATGTTCTAACTACAGGGCTTGAGGTAGATGTGGAAAGGACGCTCAGGGGTTGGCAATGTCCAGGGTTAGAACGAACTGATCAAATATGGCAATGAGGAGGAATTTGTGACTATTTATATACGTTTTGAAAACCACAAGCAGATTGAAACAACAACACTTGAAAACAAGCCAACTGGAAATGATTGGTATGAAGCACCAAAGAATTTTGACTGGCAAAAAAGTTATTGTTTAACAGAAGGAGAGAAAATTGTTGAAAGGAATAAGGAAGATATTGAGCTGGAATTATTGGAAAATGCGAAACTTTCTGCACTTGATAGTGTGCGTTTTTATTTTAATAACTATACTAACGAATACGCTGGAAATTCTCACCAAAAAGCTAAATCGTATCAAATACAAGAAAAAGC
>NZ_JAFEVH010000052.1:0-6683 GCF_048054155.1 Wolbachia endosymbiont of Nasonia giraulti | reverse complement strand
TAAATTAAGAGCGGAAAAAGTAATGCAAGATAGGCTCTTTAAAAATGATAAAATAAAAGTAATGTGGAACCATACCGTAGAGCAGATTCTTGGAGAAGAAAATCCAAAAAGGGTTGCTGGTATTGCGATTAAATCAGCAGAGATCGATAAAACCCAAGAATTAAAAGTGGATGGAGTGTTCATTGCAATCGGGCATGCACCAAATACGGGTATTTTTAAAGGCTTTGTTGAAATGGATGAGCAGGGTTACATCATTACAAAACCTGGAACAACTTTAACTAGTAGGGCAGGAGTGTTTGCTGCAGGTGATGTTCAAGATAAGGTATATCGTCAGGCAGTAGTTGCAGCAGGAACAGGATGCATGGCTGCGCTTGATGCAGAAAAGTTTTTAGAGTCGTAGTTAATTCTAGGATTTTGAATAAATCGCTTGCAATTTTCCTTTTCTTTTTCATAATTATATTAGTAAATTATTAGGTAGGTTTAATATGCTTTATGGAGGGGATGGGATAAATACTAATGGTTATAGATATAATCAGACAACTTCAAGACAGCTCGATGAACCAACACAAAAGTTATTTAAGGCTATTGATAACGAAAACCCGGAAGCTTTTAAACAAGCTCTGAAAGAAGGTGCGGATGTTAATGCGTTTGATAAGGAGGGCATGACACCTTTGATGTCTATTGTCAATGTCTGCGCTGTCAGCGGTGATGGACAGGCTACGTTAGAGAAAATGGCTAAATTGCTTATACAAAACAGAAGTATCAATATTAATGCTCAGAGTAAGCAATCTGTGTCTACAACACGGACGAGATATGATCCTAGTACACAAAGTGAAATATCAGAATTTATAACAACATCTAATATGCGCAAAGACACAGCTTTACATATTGCTTGTCAAGTTGGGGCTAAAGATGTGGTAAAAATATTGCTCACGCACCCAGATATAAAAACTGATATCAAAAATTATGAATATAAAAGCCCTGAAGATTGTATTGCAAGAGGATTTGAGCGCGTAATAAAATTAGAATTTAAAAAAGCACAAAAAGCAAACGAGTTGTTAGGTGCTCTTTCTAGCAGAAACATTTACCAAGCGAAAAGACCATTAAATCAAGAGTTTAACCCTAATTGCTGGAAAAGAAGCCGAAATGAAGAAATAGAAACGCCGCTTAGCTTAATTATTCAATCATGTTTACAAGGAATAACATCAGATAACAAAGAAGTATTGACAAAACTTTTAAAACATAAAGAGCTAGATTTTAGTCAAATAAAGCCAATACAAGCTATAGAGCAAAATTCGTGGGTGAAGCAAATAATTGAACAAGCCATTACAGAGCGATTAACCGCTACTATTAATAAAAAAGATTTAGATGATGTAAAAAAATTAGTAGAAGATAATTGCTTCATGAGTCATGCAATTGTTACTGCTGCATTGAGGGGTGTTAATAATACAATCGAATCTATTACAAATTATCTAAATGAAAAATTTCCTGCAAATACATTACAACCTTTGGCAAGTACGAATGATATACCGGTAGGTTCTGAGCAAGTTATACAAGAACTTAAAGGTGAACTTGAAAGAACGAAAGCTCAACTCATAGAAAAAGAACGAGAGCTGGATAGGGTCGTACGCGAAAGAACGAGAGGCATTAACAAAATTTCACAGTTAGAAGAAGATTTAAGGCAGGAAAAATCGGCTCAAAAAACAAAAATCAATGATCTAAATAGTGAAGTAACTCGACTTAATAGAATTGTGTATGGAAGAGCAAGCGACACTGTCGAAATTTCACGATTAAAAAGAGATTTGAAACAAGTAAGGGAAGAAAGAGATAGGCTTTCATCAGAAAATAGACTGCTCCGTAGTAATAAAAACGAAAAATCCTCGCAAGCAATTTCTTCTGGTAGAAAACTGAGCAACTACGCTTCTGCATGTTTTATATTGCTTGGAGTATATACTGTTGTTGCATGTTTAGTAATAGAAGATTATCCAGGGATAATAAGTGCTTTCTTTAC
The DNA here is from genome assembly GCF_048054155.1 of Wolbachia endosymbiont of Nasonia giraulti. Lineage (NCBI taxonomy): Bacteria > Pseudomonadati > Pseudomonadota > Alphaproteobacteria > Rickettsiales > Anaplasmataceae > Wolbachia > Wolbachia endosymbiont of Nasonia giraulti. The sequence continues at coordinate 4,672 of NZ_JAFEVH010000052.1, read as the reverse complement.
AGCAGTTGCACTGGCTTTTTTTTATTAGGATGTTGTAGTTTATATAAAGCAAACACAATACTTAGTGATGTTGAAAGCACTCAGCTTGGTGGTTTAGAACGAAGTTAAAGTTTTGATTTCTTCTCCAGGCCCTGCTGAAAATTTTTGTACATGTTAAAAACATCTTGATAATTGAGGTGAGTGTAAATTTGAGTAGTTTCCAGGCTTGAGTGACCAAGCAGTTGTTGTATTGATCTTATGTCAATATCTTCCTGAAGCAAATGAGTAGCAAAACTATGGCGAAATGCATGTGGAGATAAAATTTCTGGTAAATTTAACATTCTCCTTATTTTTTGCAAACGATTGGCCACATAAGTTCTTCCCAATTTTTTTCCTCTTACTCCCAAAAAAAGATATTGTGTTTCATTATTAGTGCCAAGATAAGGACAGGCTTTTACATATTCTTGTATACACTTTTTTACTACCGGAAGAATGAATACCTGCCTTTGTTTATCTCCCTTACCTGTTACTATTAAACTTTCATTGTTAATATCACTAACCCTAAGGTTCAACGCTTCGCTGATTCTTAAGCCTGTACTATATAGCAGGACGATAATCGCAATTTCTCTTTTTACCACCCAAGATTCGCCCAGATCGGATAGTTTCATTTCTTTCAATAAAGTTTTTATATCAGGTATTGATAATGCTTTGGGCAAAGTTCTTCTCTGAATTGGCCTTGATAAGGAAAATACAGCTTCATTGTCTATATTGTGGTTATTTTTTATGTACTTGAAGAAATTTCTGATTACTGAGAGTGCTCGAGTGTTGGATCTTGCGTTTACACCTCTTGCGTAACGAGAGGTAAGCCAACTTCTTAACTCAGGTATGCTTAAATTTTTCAGAGTACCAACATTTACTTCTCCGCCAATGTGAGTATTTAGGAAACTTATAAGATCCTTCAAGTCCCTCATGTATGACTCTAAAGTATTTGGTGAATAAGATCTGTTGCACCTCAGCCACTCATACCATTTTTCAATGATTGAACCGAGGTCCACAATTATTTTTTAAAGAAAGCATCGATGCACGCATCTCGAAAGGCTTCATTTATATCAGGATGAGAGTGACAAATTCTGTATATATCCTCTGCTGCTGCGCCATATGCCATTGCAACCGCTGCTTCGTTTATTAGCGTGTCAGCGTATGCTCCTATGATATGCACACCTAGTATTGTATCTGCTCTGCTACAAGTCAGCACTTTCACGAATCCTTCAGCATCATCAGTGATTTTTGCTCTGCCGTTTGCAGCAAATTGACATTTACCAACTTTGTACTTACGGCCAACACTTTTCAACTCCTCTTCAGTTTTACCGATTGAAGAAACCGCAGGGTGAGTGTAAATGACAGATGGTATGATTTCATAATCAACGTGAGGTACTTGCCCAGCGATTATCTCTGCAACTGCCACTCCTTCTTCTTCTGCCTTATGAGCAAGCATTGCTCCACCGATCACATCACCAATAGCAAATATTCCTTTTACATTAGTTTCATATCTGTTGTTAACTTGAACGAAACCACGACTGTCTTTCTCTATTTTTTCAAGACTCTCAGTGCATGGTTTGCGACCTACTGCAACCAGCACCTTATCTGCCTCTATAGTGTTTGTTTGATTATCTTTTACAGAGCAAACTTTCACACTCAAAGAATTGCTACTTTGTTTTATCTCCTCGACTTTAGTGCTAAGTAAAAATTTTATTCCTTGTTTTTGTAGACTAGAAAGTAGAGACTTACTTAATTCTCCATCCATTGCTGCAGCGATTCTGTCAAAAAATTCTACTACAGTGACTTCAGACCCTAGCCTTCTCCATACAGAAGACATTTCAAGCCCTATTGCCCCGGCTCCGATTACGACAAGTTTTTTTGGTACTTCAGTTAAAGATAGTGCACCGGTGGAAGAAATAATGTCTTTCTCATCGATATTAATTCCTGGCAAAGAAATAACGTCAGAACCGGTTGCAATTACTATATTTTTTGTCTTCAGCACCTTACCTTCAACTGAAACTTCAAGATTACCTTGGTCAAAAGAAGCAAGCCCATTGATTTTAGTGATTTTGTGAAGGTTAAACAGATATTCTATACCTTTTCCAAGTTCCTGAACTCTGGCGTCCTTATAGCCTAGCATTTCTTTTAAATCGAAACTTGCATCCTTAATTTTTATGCCAAGCTTCGACAGATCATTTTTCGTGTGAGCATACTGATAGGAAGAATGAAGTAGTGCTTTGGAAGGTATGCATCCAACTCGCAAGCATGTACCACCAAAAATGCTATTTTTATCTATGCAGGCAACTTTCAATCCAAGTTTTGCAGCAGCGATAGCACACTTATAGCCTCCTGGGCCACCACCTATAACAATTAAATCATAATCAGTCATAAAAAACAAACCTATTTTCTAAAGAATAAACACCTTTTCCCTCAGTTGTTACATATATCTTATTGCGAGTAAACACTGGAGTGTGAAACACATTACCAGGTACTTTGACTACCTTTCCTGCACTTTCAGATCCCGGAAAAGCAAACATTGAACTTTTATTGCTTGTCACCCACAGTGTATGGGCATGCATAATTGGAGCAAATAGTTGCGTATTTTCTATTAAATCAGATGCCCAGACTGTTTCTCCATTTTTTATATCCAGGCCAATTATTTTATCGTCTTTAGTAACTATAAAAATTCTGCCGCCTTCTTTTTGTTTCTCTGCAGGAATAAGAGGACTGTAATATGATTCAATGTCTGATACACTTTTTACTTGCAGTGACTTTGACCATAAAATATTTCCTGATTTTACGTCAATACCATAAATATAAGAATTATTTGTAGCTATTAAAGTATCGCCAAGCACTCTCGGTGTAGTAGTTACATCTGTGAGCTGTGTATCCAAAAGGTTTGTAGCCAATTTTTGGCTCCACAATTTTTTACCGTCTTCATTAAAAGCTATTAACTCACCATTTGAAAATGGTGCTATTATTTTATCATTAGAAATTGCTGGCGATATGGAATACAAACCTCGAACCTCATTGATGCCGTTTTGATAAGTCCAAACGAAGCTGCCATCTTTTATATCAAACACGTACAGATAATTATCAATAGTCAATACTACCAATTTATTGTTTATTACTGCTGCTTTCCCTCTTACTGGAGCTCTCAATTCTTTTTCCCACTGAATCTCGCCGGTTTTTGCATCTATTGTGTGTAGAACGTTATCCACTATAAAGAAAACGTTTCCTCTGTGACGCAATAGGCTCATGTTACTAATTTTTTTTCTGTGTGAGAGGTGTAATTTCCAATTCATAGCCTTTGAGTTATCAATATCAAAGGAATATAAAGCGCCGTGCTTGTCTGATAAAATAACGCTATCTTCTGTAAGCACTGGAGCTACATATCCTTGAGATAGTTTTTTATCCACTAGACTTATTCTCTCGCTTGCCATTGTGTAACTGCTACACAATAACATTATCATGACAATTATTACTTTCATTATTTATTGAAAACAAGATTCATTAATATACATCTTAAGAACCTTAATTACAACGGAAATGTTCTTGCTGCATGTTAAAAACGTTGATTTATGAACGAAATATTATATTATTATGTGAGATAATGTATATTTTTAGAGGTAGTACACCTCATCCACTATGCAGCAACGTGCATAGCTGTATGAACATTGAGATATAAAATAATTTATATCAAGAAGAAAGATGTCATCCAAATAGCCTCTTTTCCTGTCATCCCAGTGCTTGACACTGGGATAGCTTTGTTGCATAGCAACTGAAAAAATCTGGTGGCTACTGACAAAATTCATTATAAATAGCTATTTAACTGTTGAAGAAAAAATATGCCACAAAAAATGAGAGTTAGTAACTGCCATGAATATAACAAATTTCTAGAAAAAAGAGGAAATATTTTTCGTTACATCGATAAAGCTATCGAAAATTGGTATGAAAATAGTCCAAAAATGCAGGGCGGCAACTATATTTATAGTGATAAAGTTGTGATTTTAGTGCATATAATCGTTAATCTTTTTAGAATTGGCTTAAGACAAACAGTCGGGTTTATAAAAGGATATTTGCAACAAATAGGAAGAGATTTGGCAGTTATCAGCTATTCGCAAGCTTCAAAAAAAACTTAATATTAAGATCAATGATTGCAGAATTGATAAAAATAATATGGAAGATATCGAAATTGCCATAGATAGCACAAGCATCAGCATTTATAACAACACACAGCAAGGAAAATAGCGCTGATAGAAAATATCGTGGCTATGAACAGACAAGAAAATTGCATGTAATGTTGAATATAAACAGCAAAAAAGCCATAGCTGCAAAATACAGTAACGGTCTGATCACTATGGAGCTTGCGATTTACTTAAAGGAGTTAATTTTCAGCATGCCATAAAAGCACTATATGCAGACAGAGCATATGACAGACATAAACTCTATAAATTGTGTGATGAATGCGGCATAAAGACAAAAATTCCTCCAAAAAAACAATGCAGCAGAACATCCAAAGTATGGCAGAGAGAAATGCTGCAATTAGACTAATAAAGTCATACAGCGAAGATGGAATGAAGAGGTGGAAAAGGCAAACAAACTACGGAAAAAGATCTTATGTAGAAAGTTTTTTCTCGCGACTGAAACAAAC
>NZ_JAFEVH010000051.1:0-6967 GCF_048054155.1 Wolbachia endosymbiont of Nasonia giraulti | reverse complement strand
GATGACAGGATATTTGTTTCTAATTCTTTATAATCTACCAAACCAGTAGTTCTATTTGCTTGACTCATATCAAACCTCCATTTTTTATATCAATTTATTACTTTTTTTTCGGTTTGACACACTTTTTTGAACGTTCCCTAGTAAAGGTAATTTGCCAACAAACTAGCTCCTACTTTCCTTTTTTGTTTATCAGTTATATCACTTGTGTTAGCAAGAACCTCAAGTTCAAACTTAGAATTTTTGTTATGATGATAACCAAAGACAACTTTAGGGTTCAATTTAAAGCTTTCACCCCATCGAGTCCCAAAGTTTAAACCTACATAACCTACATAGTAATGATCTTCGTACTGGTCTTCATATCGATCTTCACAATGATCTTTGTACTGGTCTTCATACCGATCTTTGTACTGATCTTCTAACTCACTTGTACCATTACTAGCTGTACTTGCTAAAGCAATCAACACAGCGAACACTTTCATCGTTCTCATATAATTCATACACATTACTTCCTTAAAACAGACTGGAATAAGTGTTCAAACATGCTAGCAGCAAGTTTTGAGCATTGCTTATGGTTACACCTAAACATGTACACAATGCCATCCAGCATTAAAAACTATAACGTACTCCTACTTCCAGCATCATATCCGGTACTGCCATTGCTTTTAAACCACTCAGTTGCCCGCCTACGGTTAAAGCAGCTGTACCAACTATCTGTGGAGCAACTTCATAATCAACACCAACCTTCAGTTTGTACGAAATAGCACCCAGTATTTTATCTAGTGTTTCACCTCCGCCAAGAGAAAAAGGCATTACTTGTAGATGTCCTCCTAAACCTCCACTGACATATAGTTTCACAGGATCAATGTTAACGTCAGGATAATAACGGTAATTTGCTAATAAACTAGCTCCCATTTTCTTGGTTTCCTTACCAAACATATCACTTACGTCAGTGAGAATCTCAAGTTCAAACTTAGAGCTTTTATCATAATTATAACCAAAAACTAAGCCAGGTTTTATTTTTAAGCCAGTACCCCATCCACCACCAAAGTTTAAACCTGCGTAGTACTGCTCTTTTGCACTATTACTAGCTGCTTTATTACTAGCTGCACCTGCTAGAGATGAAGTGAGCAAAACAGCTAAAACACACAATCCTTTTATTTTCATATAACTACCCATACAAAAAAATATATAATGCACAAGTATATATCTTTTATATTAAAAAAGATATAACCGCATATCAAAAAAAGTATACCTGCGAAATTAGGGACATGCTACTCAAAATTTTTATATAACTATGTTTACTACCTTATTTGGTACAGCATATATAATGCGAATTTTGCTTTGATCGATTTTGTTAGATACAGAATCTGTTGCTATTTTTTTCAATTTTTCTTGAGGTAAATCAGTTGCCACTTCAATGGTCGCACGCAACTTTCCATTGATCTGCACTGCTACAGTCACCATATTATCAATTAGTAGTGATTCATCAGCTTGTGGCCAAGGCTTTAGATATAGCATGCCTTCGCCTCCTATTTTTTGCCATAAATTTTCAGCCAGGTGTGGCATGAATGGCTCAATTACTCTGATTAGTATGCATATACCTTCATCAATAAGAGATTTTCCAGTTTTTACGTCTATTTCAGCTATTAAATTTGTCATTTCACGAAACTTTGCTACCACACAGTTTAATCTGCAGTTTTCCAAGTCATCTGTAAGCACTTGCAATAGTTTATGGATTTTTTTTCTGTACTCTAAGAGTTTACCTACAATGTTTTCATTATCATAGTGTATGTTTACGGGTCTAAGTTGCACTACCATACGCCACAATTTATTTATGTAGCGAAAACAACCTTCCACGCCATCATCAGACCATTCCATATCTTTTTCTGGGGGGGTATCGGATAATACAAACAAACGAGCAGTATCAGCACCGTATTTTTCTATGATAAAGTTTGGGTCAACTGTATTCTTCTTTGACTTACTCATCTTTTCGACTTTTCCAACTTGGATCTTAGCACCCTTCGCAATCAACTCTTTTGCTTCTTCGGGAAAGAGCCATTTGCCATTCTCATCTTTATAAGTTATATGGCAGACCATTCCTTGAGTGATTAAAGTAGAGAAAGGCTCTTTAACGTCAAAATAGCCACATTTAGTTAAAGCACGGCAGAAAAACCTTGAGTAAAGCAAATGTAGAATTGCATGTTCTATTCCACCTATGTAATAATCAACAGGCATAAAACGATTACAAGTATCTTTATTAATCGATTTATTTTCACTGCAAAATGCAGCAAAATACCAAGAAGATTCAAAAAAAGTGTCAAATGTATCAGTTTCACGTTCTGCTTGCTTTCCGCACTTTGGACAATCAACAAATTTCCAGGTTGGGTGCTTATCCAGGGGATTACCACCACTTGTAAATTCTACATCCGTTGGTAGAACAACAGGGAGGTCTTTTTCTGGAACTGGAACAATTCCACAATCTTTACAATGTATAATAGGTATAGGACATCCCCAATAACGTTGCCTTGAAATTCCCCAATCATGCAAACGGTAGTTTACTGTTTTTTTGCTTATTCCTTTTTCTTCAAGCTTTTTAATGATTACTTCCTTTGCCTCATTAATCATTAGTCCGTTTAAGAATTCAGAATTGCACATCACTCCATCACCGAAGTACGGTTCTTTTAAGATCTCTTTGGTCTCTTCACAAACTACAGGAATAATCGGTAAACCATACTTCTGTGCAAATTCAAAATCACGCTGATCATGTGCAGGGCAACCAAAAATCGCACCTTCTCCATACTCCATCAACACAAAATTCGCTATGTACAGTGGCAACTCTTTATCAAGAAATGGATGTTTGACATTTAATCTTGTGTAAATCCCGATTTTTTCATCATTCTCCCCCTTTGCCTTCACACTGTCGATAAAGCCTTGTATGTCTTCGTCCTTAAGGTCTTGTACAATAGGGTGCTCTGCTGCTACTGCAAGAAAAGAAGCTCCAAATAAAATATGAGGAGAAGTTGTAAAAATCTTTAATTTCTTATTCAGGCCAACTATTTCAAAATCTATAGTTGCCCCTTCAGATTTTCCTATCCAGCGCTCTTGCATAGTTTTGACTTTTTCTGGCCAATTTTTTAAACTTTGCAAACAATGAAGCAAATCTTCAGCAAAATCAGTAATCTTTAAAAACCACTGAGATAACTTACGTTTTTCAACAACTGCACCTGATCGCCATCCTTTTCCATCAACCACTTGCTCATTTGCAAGCACTGTTTGGTCCACTGGATCCCAATTAACCCACGACTCTTTTCGATAGGTAAGACCATGCTTTAAAAAATCCAGAAAAAATTTCTGTTCGTGTTTGTAATAATCAGGCTCACATGTGGAGAGCTCACGATCCCAATTGTATGAAAGACCTATAGATTTTAGCTGCGCGCGCATATTATCTATATTATCTTGTGTCCATGCTGCAGGGTTAATGTTATTGTCCCTTGCTGCATTTTCAGCTGGTAATCCAAACGCATCCCAGCCAATTGGGTGCAAAACCTCAAATCCACGAGCTCTCTTGTAACGTGCTATAACATCTCCTATTGCATAGTTACGCAGGTGCCCCATATGAATCTTACCAGATGGATATGGAAACATTTCCAACACGTAACATTTCTTCTTTTTACTATCTTTGCTTACAGAAAAATCCCACTTATTTTGGTAGAATTTTTCAACGTTTTTAAAATCATATTTCATAAATTCAATCACAGTTTATATGTACTAAAGGATCGACTGCTTGACCATTATGCCTTATTGTGAAACACATCTGCGGATCTTTATCTTGTGTGCTTGATTTACCTGCAGATCCAATTACTTGACCTTGTTTTACTTTATCACCAATTTCAACTTGTATGTTTTTTAAATAGGAGTACATAGTCATGTAATTATCTTTATGTTCCACTATAATTAAATTTCCGTACCACCTCAGGCCTTTGCCTACGTATATTACTTTGCCAGGTGCAGAAGCAATAACCTTTGTTCCACTTTGAGCAGTAATTTTTATGCCATCTTGACATATTTTATCAGAAGAGATAACTGCACCTTTAACCGGTATTACAAATTTACACATGCCTTGTGCATTATCGTTATATACCTTATCTACGAAGGCTTTTCTACTTTCTTTTTGCAGCGAAGAATCAACATTTTCTTTAATCAGATGATACTCCCTTGTGTACTCCAGGTCTCTTTTTCCATAAAATTCTTCGCCTTTAAGTACTACAGGTGCAGGTTTTTGCAGGCCACAGCTTATCAGTATTGCTGATAATATAAAGAACAAGGCTATACGACACATACACTTATCTCTAGATATATCAACTTTCACAAAACTTTATAGTGTTTTTCGTCTATTTGTTACTTTCTTCATTTATTTTATCAGTCAAATAGTCTCTTAAATCGGTAAGTTCTTGCAACAAATTTCTTGAATAATGATCAATTCTTACATCGTTACCAAATTCCTTTTGTACTCCTTTTATTGTATATCCTTTGTCATATAGCATATATTTTATTTTCTTTATTGCCTCTATACACTTATGATCATATAGTCTTCTTCCCTTCCGTTTTATGGGTTTAATTTGATGGAATTGACTTTCCCAGAATCTTAAAACATGCTGCTCCAAATGTAGTTCTTTAGCTACTTCTCCAATTGTGTAAAATAATTTTTCCTTATTCATCGGTTATTTATTAATTTCTTCATCATTTTTGAAGGTCTAAAAGAAATTGATTTTCTCGCTTGAATTACTACCCTTTCCAATGTCTTTGGTATATTTCCTGGTCTTTCTTTCTTGTTTTTAACCAAAAATGTTCCAAATGAAGATATTTTTACTATCTCATCCTTTGCTAAGCTCGTTTTTATCTCATCCAATATATCATCTATTATTGCAATAGAGTCTTCTTTCGATAATCCAATTTCCTGGTTTATACATTCAGCTATTGTTGCCTTAGTTACTGTTGTGTCTTTTGTTGTCATAATTTATTATAGTATGTTAATATAATATAACAGTCGACTCAAGATTCAGCTACTTTATTTTTATAGTATGTTTCTTTTGTGGCATAATTAAAAATACTAGCAAATGTTAACATTGCAAATATTGTGAAAAGCGCCATTTGATGATCTGAAAAAAGTGCTAAAATTGACACTAAAATTCCACTCATAACAAACATAAATCCATTGATAATGGATGATGATGTGCTAATATACTTCTGCTCAACAATCTCACTGCCAACAGTAAAATTAAGCATATGTCCGCCTGCAAAAAAACCAAACATTAACATACAAAAGTATATAATATGAACTGTTAAATTGCCGTATAGTAAAATAACAACTGAAATACCTTGCAATATGGCAAAAGCAGAGATTACGCGCCTTCTATTTTTAAATAGATTTGAGATTAAATCTGCAATTGGAGCACCAACTGCAAGACCAAGCCACAATATTGCAGTTGCCACACCTAACTCCATTGTATTTAGTTCTAAGTTGCTTAGTAACCTTGGTGCCCACAGCATATTAAGCGCTAAAAATGTTCCAAAAGTAATAGCACCTACTACTGAAGTTATCCAGATATCTCTTAATTTTAGCACCGTTAGTATAGAACATATTACTGTTTTTATAGAGCTTTTTATTGTGCATTTTTCCAAACTTTTTTTTGAAAGTCCTTTCGGATAAAAAAACATAAGTACAAATATCGATACGCCAAATAATATTACGTATACAATCAAATTCTTCCAATCCATACCTTCAGCAAGGAAGCTAGAGAACAACATTTGAATCATCAAAGCTGAAAGACTTGAAATTGTCTGCACTAGTGAGAACATCAGTCCAAATTGGGTAATGGGAAAATATGTGCTACTTATATGAGCAGCTCCAACAAAACCAAATGATGCTCCAATTGCAATCAAGAATTGAGATAAAATTAGATGGACAAAACTGTCACTACTAATAAGGATAAAAAACCCAAAGATCATAATCGATAATGAGAGAAAATAAATTTTTTTGCTGGAAAAAACATTAAACATTGCCCCACTAAAAAATTGTGAGATAGCAAAAGTCCAAGTATATGCTGAATTAGCCAGTGCAACTTGCGCAATCGTGATCCCAAGTTCTTTTTCAAGATCCACACTTATAAAGGTGTAGATTATTTGCATATTGCTGAATATAACAATTAAGTTGCTGATCAGCCAAATGAACCAAGCTCTACTTTCCATAAGATTTTATAAGTAATCCATTAATAACAAGCCTCTTTTAGGTTCTGATTAATGTTAAAACAGTTGCAATTATAGATTATATAAAAGCTATGAAACAACAAATTTGTTGTGAGATTTTAATTGTTAGAATCTGTATATGATCTCAAAAAAAGAATAGATTTTTGCTTTTTATCCCCTGTTATAAAGGAGTATACAGCGTACGGTGAAAGGCCTGGGTAAAGATGATATAATTCCAACAAGAGAGATACCCTTCAGATCATCTTCCATTGAATGTAATGGTTGATGTCACAGTTGAACAGCACAAGCAAAGACAATTAGAGTTATAAAATCTTGTTTAATACACATTAAAGTGGACCTATGTTTTGCCACTCAGAACCTGTCTTGAAAGGGAAAAAAAAGAATAAAGCAAGAAATAGGAGGGTAACAAGTGATATAAGTGACAAGGCCAAATGTTGCACAAGGAGCAATAGGGAGAGCAAAAACATAACAATTATTAATGCGATAAAATATGTAATGAGGAGTAGTTGCTGGTGCTAACCTTTAATATAGTTATGCAAGAGGCCTAATTTAAAATATTAAATGGGAACGTTCAAAAAAGTGTGTCAAACCGCATTTTCAATTCAACTCAATTTTTAACCTACCAGGAAAAAAGATATCAAGTTGAGACATAGTTAAAGCCCAATTAGGCAAAGCAGTAATCCACTTTTGCTCTACCTTT
>NZ_JAFEVH010000050.1:0-7087 GCF_048054155.1 Wolbachia endosymbiont of Nasonia giraulti | reverse complement strand
TGATACGAGTCAAGCAAATAGAACTACTGGTTCTATTTGCTTGACTCGTATCAAACCTCCATCTTTTATATCAATTTATTACTTTTTTTTCGGTTTGACACACTTTTTTGAACGTTCCCTCTCAAAACTCAGATACACAATTGTTTGAACATTGCAATTTGCAGGTAATTTGCATAGTAGATAATGTCATTCCATCACTTGACAATGATTTATTACGCAGCTACTTGATTAAAATTAAGTTTCCTAAATCCCAGGCATTGTCTTTTATGTTAATAATTAATATACAACTAAAGATACTTATCAAAAACGACAATAAAGAGTTTAAAAAAAGCCAGAAAATTCTATAGAATCAACCGTACTATATAGAGAAAAGAAAGTGTATGATAATATTCTTCGTTTCAATTTGTAAACAAAATAGTTTTGCATTTTTCGATAAGATTAAGTAATATCAGCGTATTAGTTATACAATTAATAATTTTTATGGATGAGCGTAATCCTTGGAATCTTGGAAAGAAACCGTCAGATCCAAGTAATGAAGATATTTTAAGTAAAGCTGTGTCTGATATAAGATGCTTTTTTAATGGCTTAACCAGAAATAGAGGGAAAAAACCTTATTTCATCATTTTCATTGTTTTGTTGTTTTATTTTTGTACTGGTTTCTATATTGTCCATCCGAGTGAGGAAGGTATAGAACTTACTTTTGGCAAATATTCCAATACAGAAACATCTGGTTTGCGTTATCACTTTCCCTACCCTATTGGTAAGGTTTTTAAAGTGAATGTTAAAGAAGTAAATCGTGAAGAAATTGGGATAAGCAGCTCTTATGGGCGAGATACAGATCGTGGTGAAGGAGTGATGCTTACCGGAGATGAGAATATAGTCAACGTTAACTTTGAGGTCCAGTGGCGAGTTAGAGATGCCAAAGATTATTTATTCAAAGTGCGGGATTATAAACCTGGTTTCAGCGTTAAAAATGCTGCTGAAAGTGCTATGAGAGAAATAATAGGTAAAAATACGATCTCTTTTGCACTCGAAGGTCAAGGTAGGGCTGAAATCTCCAGAGATACTAGAATTTTATTGCAACAGATTCTTGATGGATATCAAATGGGTATAGAAATTTTATCTGTTCAAATGAAAAAAATTGACCCACCAGAAAAAGTGATTAGCTCATTTAGGGATGTACAAAGTGCTCGTGCAGATAAGGAGCGTACTATAAACGAAGCATATGCTTACAGTAATGATATTATACCTCGTGCAAAAGGTGAGGCAATAAAGATAAAGTTAGATGCAGAAGCATATGAGGACGAAATAATAAATGAAGCGAAAGGTAATGCAAATCGCTTTTTATCTCTTTATGAAGAATATAGACAAAATCCTTCTCTTGTTAAGAATCGTATTTATCTTGAAACTATGGAAAATATTTTCAGCAAGGTAGATAAGTTTGTTATAACAGACGATCTGAAAGGTATGTTCTCTTATTTACCTCTTACAAATTTAGGGAAATAGTCATGAGTAGTAATATTAAAATTGTTTTTGCTTTCATATTTGTTGTATTATTGATTGCCTTATCTAATTCAATCTTCGTTGTTCAAGAAACAAAACAAGCGATAGTTATACAACTTGGTAAAGTCGTAAAAGATGTTAGGGACAGTGGTTTATATTTTAAGCTACCATTTATAAATAACGTAGAATTTCTTGATAAGAGAATTTTAGATCTAAGTCCTGATAAAACTCCAAGGGAAGTGATAACTGCAGATCAAAAGCGTATTATAGTAGATGCTTATGCAAAATATAAAATAATAGATCCTATCACTTTTTATCAAACTGTGAAAAATGAATCAGGGCTAGTTAGAAGATTATATCCTGTCATAGAAGCTCACATAAGGGAGAATATAGGAAGATTTTCATTAATTAGTTTATTGAATGAAAAGAGATCAGAAGTTATGCAATTAATTCAACGTGGAGTTTATTCTGAAGCTGGAAAATTTGGCATAGAAATAATAGATGTAAGAATTAAGAGAGCAGATCTACCAGAAGAAAATAGTTCTGCAATATTTCGCCGCATGCAAACTGAAAGGGAAAAGGAAGCAAAAGAAATTAGAGCAGAAGGAGAACAAGCTGGACAAGAAATTAGATCAAAAGCTGATAAATTAAAAAGGGGAATTGTCTCTAGTGCAGTAAAAGAATCACATGAAATAAGAGGCCGTGGTTATGCTGAAGCAACTAGAATCTATAATGAGGCATTTAAGGCTGATGAAGAGTTCTTTAACTTTTATCGCTCTATGAAAGCTTACAATAAATCATTTGCTGAGGGTAATACTAAATTTGTGCTTTCACCAAATAATAATTTCTTAGATATTTTGAACAAGGGATGGAAATAGTTTATGAAAAGTAAAGCATTTATTTTATCTATATTTGCATATTTTTTAATTTCATTTTCTTCATATGCTAATCTGTTTGCAAAAACAGTTGCAGATCCTGTATGTAGTTGTAATAAAGGGCTTGCTGATATAGTGGAAGAACTTATTCCCGCAGTTGTAAATATTTCAAGTGAGCAAATAGTTAAGCAAGAAAATAACAGTAGAACTAAAATTCCCTTTACGCCAAGAAATAATTTCTTTGATGACTTTAGAGAATTTTTCGAGCATTTTGATCAATTTTTTGATAGAGCTCCTAGCATTAATAGAGAAGTGACGTTACTTGGGTCTGGATTTATTATAGATAAAAGTGGAACCATAGTAACCAACTATCACGTTATTAAAAATGCCCAAGATATTACAGTTACTATGAACGATAATACTTATTTCAAAGCAGAAGTTTTAGGCTATGATGCAAAAACTGATCTTGCTGTGCTTAAGATTAATTCTGATAAAGATCTTCCTTTTGTTGAATTTGGTAATTCTGATAAAGCAAGAGTTGGTGATACAGTTATTGCAATAGGCAACCCTTTTGGTTTGGGTGGCTCTGTAAGTACAGGAATTGTGTCTGCAAGATCTAGAGACATTAGTATTGGTACTATGAATGAATTTATTCAAACTGATGCTGCAATTAATAGAGGTAACTCAGGGGGACCACTATTTCATCTAAATGGAAAAGTTATAGGCATTAATACTGCTATTTATTCCCCATCTGAGTCTGGCGGTAACGTGGGTATAGGCTTTGCTATACCATCTAATCTAGCTATTTCAATTATTGACACATTAAAAAGTGGTAAAAAAATAAAACATGGTTGGCTTGGCGTGCAAGTTCAGCCTATAACAAAAGAATTTGCTGAATCCTTGGGTTTAAAAGATATCAAAGGTGCATTAGTTGCAAGCGTAGTAAAGGGCAGTCCTGCAGAGAAAGGAGGAATCAAAGTAGGTGATATACTATTAGAGTTTGACGGCAAAAAAATTGATAGAATGACGCAATTACCTCATATGGTTTCACGAACTGAGCCCGGAAAGAAAGTACAGGTTAAGTTACTTAGAAAAGGTAAAGAAATCAATATCAAGGTTGCAATCGAGGAATCTACAAATGATGATTCAGGTAATAATCAAGAAGAAAATAAATCAACATCTAGTTATATAAGTGGTTTAACCGTTTCAAATTTGCCAAAAGAACTAAAAAATAATGCACCCACAAAGGGTGTAGTAGTTACTAGTGTAGATAGTAGTAGTAATTCTACACTACGTGTTATTAAGAAAGGTGATATAATTATTCAACTAGATGGAATCGATATTGAAAATACTAATGATTTTCAAAAACAAATTGATTCAGCAGTAAAGAAAGACGGCAAAGATTCAGTAATGTTGCTTATTTACCGCAACGGCAATCAATTTTTTACCTCAATCAAATTGAAGAAGTAGCTATTTATCTAGCTGGTCATGAAAAAATTGCTTGACAAATTTAACCAGCTTCTTTATCCTGAGGGTAAGGGTGTTTCTATAGATTAATAGAATTTATTCCTATACTGAAAACGTTTCCAACGAGATTATGGAAGAACTGGAACGACATCATCTATCAGGTGAAAGAGCTGTAGTAGTAAGAAATTGGATAATATAAAGCATTTTTATGCTCAGTTGTGAAAAAATAACTTTCTTTCACAAATTACTTTATAAGTAAATTAGTATAAAGCATAATCATATTTACTTATCATCATTATTAATCAATAATTAATACCCATAAATTAACTATATCTAATCGCAAAGGGAGGTGGAGATGCGTTTTAAGCTAGAAAAGGAAGATATTCCACAAAACGATTGTAATAATAGAACTGGTCGTAGGATACCTGCACAAATAAGATTAAATAACAAAACAACATTTAGCCTGCCTAGTGTATCTTACATTATCATCGACAACAATATTGGCCTGAGTTTTCAAATTTGGGATTTGAAGCATGACGTGGCAAGTATACTAAACGACTTATCTGAATGGCCACAATTAAAGCTAGAAAGGGTAGGAAATGATTACAAATTCGCTTTAGTTACTACCTCTGATCAACCTTATTATTATTACTATGATGGCAAAAATACTATCATAGCTACTATTGATCGTATACCTCATGTTTACACAAATGGTTTACATGTTAACGCATATAATCGTGAAAGCTGTAGTATTTATTATGAACTGCTAGAAAACAGGAAGGTTTTAATAGATCCAAAAGACATAATTAGTAGCGAAAATGTCAGTCTTATTTTGGAAGATCTTAAAAGTTCACCTGATAAAAGACTCAAAATAAAAATAGGAGACTATTTGTTTAAAGAATCAAGAAATATATACAAATTATATAGTAGCGCTCAGGTATATGATTCAATTGGTAGAAAAGTTGGCATATTGAATGATATCCTTTCAGCATTTACTCGTATAAGCAATACATTCCAGTTATTCCCTTTTCATGAAATGGAGAGCTTGAAAGCACAAGATACCTATTTCGCAGTAAAAAAGTTAGGCAATAGTTATGTTGGTTGCATATCGTATGAAAATAGCACATGCAAAAATTTTTATAATTTTAACCCTAATTCTTTTGGGTATGAGCACGACAATAGACCAGGTCCATATCCTTATTATTATAACTTAGAAAATTTTGATAACTTTTTGGAGGTTGATGTGAATATTCAAGAACATATAAATTTAGAAACAGAAATTGAACTTTTAAAACGCAGAATAGACAGATTAGAACGTACTGGTGTACAAGGTCCTAAAGGTGAGCCAGGTAAAAGGGGACAAAAAGGTGATAGAGGCTTCGATGGAGCGCCTGGTCCTCAAGGTAACAAGGGGGATACTGGATCGTCAGGTGCGCATGGATCAAAAGGTGATCAAGGACCTAAAGGAGAAAAAGGGAATCAAGGCACTAATGGAATAACTCCAAGTATTAATCAAGTTGTTACCGAATTTTCTTCTAACAGAGCCCATCTATATCCTTTAGCAGAAGCTATAATAGAAGAAGATCAGCGTAATTCCATGGGATTTTCAGAAAGAATAGCACATTTTTTTGGTGAGCGTGTAAAGCGAGAAGATTCTTTAAAAGCGTTAGTTAAGGGCATACAAGGTCCTCCAGGCCAAAAGGGCGAACCAGGTCGTAACGGTGAACGGGGGTTAAAGGGCGAACAAGGTTCCAAAGGTAATAAGGGTGACCGAGGTTTTCCTGGTCCAGAAGGTTCTAAAGGAAATACTGGCTCAAAAGGTGAGAAGGGAGATGCCTCAAGTGCTATAGAAATTGCAACTGAATTAGTTACCAGTAAAAAAGCTGAGCTAGGAGAAGCAGTTCTTAACGCAAATGGTATCAAAGGTGAAAATCTTGCAACTCAGATTGCCGGTAAAATTAATCTTAATTCGCAGGAACTTGTGAATAAAATTGATGTAGCAAAACTTACTGAAGGAGTAGTAAGTAAACTTTCTTTAGAGGAAGCAAAAAACATTATAAAAGATACTGTGAGTAAGATAACAAGCGATGCCACAAAGAAAAATAATCCCGATCCTATAGCCTTCCAAAAATATGAAAAATTTGCAGAAAAGCTTGCTAAACTACTTGTTGATAGAAGCAGTATGAGCGAGATAGAAGCTCACAATCTTATAAAAGGTAAGGTGAGCGATTGGGCACTTGCTAAGTATCTTCTGCTTCATAGTGATTTAAATAAGCAGCCAAAGGCTCTAGAAATCGTGAAGCAAGAAATAGACAAGGAAAAATTAGTTGAGTATTTGCTTGAGTATGCCAAATTAAAAGGCGATGTGAATGCAGCAAAAACAATAGTTGAAAATATTGTTCATCAGTTCTTTGACACTCAAAAAGTAGGTGAATTAGGAAGAGCAGTACTAGAAGCAAAAGATGATCAAGATAAAAAAGTGCTGGTAAATGATCCAGTCTTACGTGAAGGAATAGCAGAAGAGTTGAGACAAAATCCAGGAAAGATAAAAGGTCCCAAAGGAGATACTGGAACAGATGGATTGCCAGGTGCACAAGGTCCTAAGGGAGAGCCAGGCATAAAAGGAGAGCCAGGTATAAATGGAACAAAAGGAGATATTGGTCCTCAAGGCATAAAAGGTGAGCCAGGTATAGATGGAACAAAGGGAGATATTGGTCCTAAAGGATTAGACGGAGCCATGGGAATAAAAGGTGATAGGGGTGAGAAAGGAGAGATAGGTTCTAAAGGTGAAAAAGGAGAACCAGGTGCGAATGGGTTACAAGGTCCAGAAGGTCCTAAAGGATCAGATGGGTTGCCAGGTCCTAAAGGAGAGCCAGGCATAAAAGGAGAGCCAGGTATAAATGGAACAAAAGGAGATATTGGTCCTAAAGGCATAAAAGGTGAGCCGGGTATAGACGGATTAAAAGGAGATATTGGTCCTCAAGGCATAAAAGGTGAGCCAGGTATAAATGGAACAAAGGGAGATATTGGTCCTAAAGGATTAGACGGAGCCATGGGAATAAAAGGTGATAGGGGTGAGAAAGGAGCTCCAGGTGCAAATGGATTGCCAGGTTCCAAGGGAGAAGATGGGAACGTTCAAAAAAGTGTGTCAAACCGCATTTTCAATTCAACTCAATTTTTAACCTACCAGGAAAAAAGATATCAAGTTGAGACATAGTTAAAGCCCAATTAGGCAAAGCAGT
>NZ_JAFEVH010000049.1:0-7321 GCF_048054155.1 Wolbachia endosymbiont of Nasonia giraulti | reverse complement strand
TAAAAAATTCTTTGAGCTTTTTTGATAAGCAAGTTATTTTATTCATTGGTTCTCTCACTAAAAGTATATCTGGGAGAACTTATACCTTATTATTCTATCTCTTTCATACCTTTATTTCCTTAACTTGACGCGTATGGTTAGTGAAGCATTGTCTTCGTCTTTGTGGGCAAATAGGGTACAAGGAGGTAGTCAGGAAACCTTTAGGGCACGTTAGGAGAGGAGTTTTTTTCCGTCCATTTGTAAAAGGATCTAAAGCAACTTCCAATTTCACAGTAAAGTTGAGCTATAGCAAAAAATCCTGTAATAGTATATTTTTTTGTGAAGGAAAGTGACCACCCCCTTAGATTACGAAGTAGGACAAAAAGTAAGAAGTTGTAGGTTAGCCAAGGAGTATACTCAGAGAGATTTAGCGGAGAAAATCGGTGTAAAATACTGGGTAATACTCCATTATGAAAAAGGAAAGCGTAAAATTTCAATCAAAAGGTTATATAGCATCGCAGAGGCATTATCAGTTAGTATTATGGATCTTATTCCTGAACACACAATATCAAATGAAGAAAATTATCTCGAGAGTGAGAGGAAAGAGATATTAGATCTAGTAGAAAAGTATGAGAAAATTAAGAATCAAGAATTACGTAATGTAGTTTATTCATTAATTACATCTGCACAAGCTAGCAAGGAAAATAGTAGAAAAGTGGCAAGAATAGAAGTGGCAAAGAATCTAGTTGAAGTAGGAGTTTCTGTTGATACAATTTTCCAAGCAACGGGCTTATCAACTGAAGAATATAGTAATACAGAAGAAAAAACTGATTCTGCAGACTACAGGGTAGGACAAAGAATAAAAAAGCTAAGGCTGATGAGAAAATATACCCAAGAGGGCTTAGCAAATAAAATTGGTGTAACACCCCAGAAAATATATGACTATGAACAAGGACATATAACCGTTCCACTTGAAAGATTATACAAAATAGCAGAGGCATTATCAGTTAACATTGCGGTTTTACTGTTAGGGCAAATAGAAGAAGTTGTGGCAAGAGATGAACTGAGCGGTTTAATAAAGGAATATAAGGAAATTGAGGATCAAGATTTACGCAACGGATTTTATGTACTGATCAAATCTTTATCAGAAGGTATACAGATTATCGAAGAAAAAGTTAAAAAGGCAGAAAAAATAGAAATTTCAAAGAATCTACTTAGATTAGGCATTTCTATTGACATTGTCTCGCAAGCTACTATATGAGAGATTTATGGTGAAAAAGGTAGGAGGTATGTTTGTTTCTATAAGAAAACCGGCTATTAAAGGTTACTATAACCCAGAGTATATAGACTCTATTGATTATAAAGTAGGGCAAGAAGTGGAAATTTGTAGGTTAATACAAAGATATACTCAGATAGACTTAGCAGATGAAATCGGCGTAACATATCAGGAAATACACAAATATGAACAAGGGTATAATCCTATCTCAATTGAAACATTATATAAAATAGCGAAAGCATTATCAGTTAATACTGCAGATCTACTTCCTGAACCAAAAGTACTAAATGAAGATTGTTATTTTGAAGGTGAGGCAGAAAAAATATTAAGCCTGGTGAGAATGTATGAAAAAATTGAGAATCAGGAATTACGCAAGGCAATCTACTCATTGGTTGAATTTGCCAAGGGCTACAAAGAAAGCAGCAGAAAAGAAGCAAGAGAAGAAGTGTCAAATAATTTAGTTAAAGAGAACATCTCTGTTAGTATTATCTTACAGGCAACAGGCTTATCTACTTGCAAATATACAGAAAAGAAAGTACGTACTGATTCTATAGATTACAAAATAGGGCAAAGGGTAGAAATCATACAGTTAATACGTGGGTATACACAAGAAGATTTAGCAAATAAAATAGGTGTAACACCTAAGGAGATAAACGACTATGAGCAAGGGTACATTGCCATTCCACTTGACACATTATATGAAATAGCAAAGGCATTATCAGTGAAAGTAAGGGTTTTACTGCCTGAAATAAAAAAAGATGAGAGTAATGAAGTAGAAATAAGTGAGACTGAGAATCAAGAATCATGGAGTAGATTGAGCGCATTAGTTGAAACTCTGTCTAAAAGTATGAAGGTTGTTAAGGAAAAAGTTAAAAAAGCAGAGAAAATCAAGGTTGCAAAAAATCTAGTTAAGGCAGGTGTTGCTATTGAAATCATCTCTCGAGCAACTAGCTTATGTGCTGGGGAATTTGCGTAATTTGAATCCCAATTGAAACTTATAGCAAAAATTTCATATAGAGCTACCTGGTTATTTTTTAAATTTTGAATATAAAAACCGACCTCCACAGAAGAGCTTACAGAGGTATTTATGGTCTCGGACGTCCTTTTTCATCTTTTTACAGTTACCACCATAATATAGCTCTAAAGCCTGTTAAATGGGACATGGCAATTTTCCTCGTATTTATGCCATAAAAACACCTATTTTTGATCTGTAGCTTTAATAAATGCAATCCAAAATAGCAAGTGGGCTATAAAGGCAACCCCATTCTTCTTCAGTTAAAATTTTAACACCCAGTTCCGTAGCCTTTTTATACTTTGATCCAGGTTTTTCGCCGACAACCAAGAAGTCCGTTTTAGGCGATACACTTGAACTCACAATTCCGCCTAAAGATTCTGCCTCTGCTTGCATCTCCTTTCTCTCTCTTGACAGCTTGCCAGTAAAAACCACTATTTTTCCGCTAAGAGGGGAATTAGCACTTACAGGCTCAATCTTTAGTTGAGAAGCGAGATTCTTTACCATTTCAACATTATCCTCTTCAGAGAAAAATTCCTCCAAGGAAGTTATAGTTTCTTCGCCTATGCCTATTATGCTCATTAATTTATCAGGAGCTTCTCTATCATAAGGTAATTGAGCCATCCAACCATCATAAGATTTGTAATGATTAGCTAGTATTTTTGCTGCACGCGATCCTACAAGTCTAATTCCCAAAGAAGATATAAATTTTTCAAGAGTTATGGTTTTTCTACTATTGATAGAATTCAATAAATTAGATATTAATTTTTCACCCCACCCTTCTTGTTCACTTAAGTTGAAATTTTTTAGTTTTTCTTCCAGAGCAAAAATGTCAGATATTTTCCTTATCAAACCAAGGTCATAAAAGAACTCTATTTGCTTATCGCCAAAACCTTTAATGTCAAGGACTTCCACAAAATGTTTTAACTTTCCTATTTGTTGTGCTGGGCAAACGTTTCCTCCAGAACATCTAGCTGCAGCTTCAAATTTATCTACTGCACATCCGCATTCATGGCAAGTATCGGGAAAAACAAACTTTGGTGTATTACGAGGACGAAACTTTTTGTCCACTTCTACAATCTTTGGAATGACGTCGCCTGCTCGAGCTACTACTACAACATCTCCTTCCCTTATGTCCTTGCGCTTGATTTCATCTTGATTATACAGATTTGCTTTAGTAATGAGAACTCCGCCTATGTTTATCGGAGCTAATTGAGCAACTGGTGTTAATTGGCCAGTTCTGCCTACCTGTACCGATATCTTCTCTATTTTAGTTTTTCCATGAGCTGCAGGAAATTTGTGAGCTATGGCCCATCTAGGAGCTTTATTTGTGTTACCTAGACGATCTTGTAGCTGTAAATTATTGACTTTATAGACTACCCCATCGACATCATAACCTAATTCATGGCGATTATCATACATTCTGTTATAAAACTTTAGCATTTCATCCACATTGTTTGCCAAGCATTGATGTTCATTAATGCAGAAACCAAATTCTTTCAGTTTATTTAACACTTCAAGCTGTGTTTTCTCTGTACCACCAATTAACGAGTATGCAAAATATTTCAGCGGTCTCCTAGCGGTAACTTCTGGATCCAATTGTCTTAGTGAACCTGACGCTGTGTTGTGTGGATTTGAGAAATTCTTATTTAACTTCAGAAAGTCATCATTTCTGATATAGACTTCCCCTCTCACCTCCAATCTACCCTTTATACCAGGTAAAGCTTGAGGAAAATCCTTTATGGTTTTTATGTTATCAGTGACATCTTCGCCTAAATTACCGTCACCGCGCGTTGCAGCTTTAATGAGTAAGCCATTTTCATAAATTGCAGTGAAACTTAAGCCATCAATTTTCAGCTCACACATTATTTTCAGCTCATCTGTATTTAGGAGTTCTCTGGACTTAGCAATAAATTCTTCAACGTCTTCTTGGCTGTAAACTTTGATTAACGAGAGCATAGGCACAATATGCTCTACCTTGGAAAACCTATCGTCAGGTGAAGCACCAACAGTTTGAATATCTGCTTTTTTCACCAGCTCATCGTATTCTGCATCAGTGATTTCTGGTTTATTTTTCCGATAGTATAGCTCGTTGTGGTGTTTTATTTCCTTTTGTAGTTTTAATGTATTTTCAGTCATAATTTTTACCTCAACCACTGTTTCAGTATACAGCGTCAATTGTAAATAAATTATTGACCGTTATATTCGCTTAGCTGGTATTTTACAAAGAAGCCACTAGCTTTGCTACTGCTTTTATATTTAATATATAATATTTAAATAAAAATAGAAAAGTATTTAATATAGATGTCTATTATTTGGAAACTTGTTTAGATTCTTCTTTTATTGATTCGACTTTGAATTTCTGCTGGCTCAGCTACTTCTTTGGCTTCTGCTGCTAATTTGCATTAATTTCTTTAGTGTTTTGACTGTAATAAACTTGGGATTGCCAATTGGCTAGATGTTTCATGACATCCGATTATGCTATGTGTTGATTTAGCGTCAATTAAGCAACCATAAGCAGCAACCTTAAATATAACTTTCTTTACTCTTTCAACTGCTATACTTAGAAAGTATAGAAATTGTCTCAGAAAAAGGCTGTTAAGTCAAATTTGTAAGTCAATGCTTAGTGTTATCATTAGGCTCGTTGTTAAGCTCATTATAATCAATAACTCTACTACCAGCATCATTAGGCTTATCAAAAAGAGTAGCTTTAGCAGTTAGGAGATCATACCCACGATTGTAGTCTAAAACACCATATCCATTATTATCTACAGCATTTTTATCTGCTCCTCCCTCTTCCACAAGACACTTTATTACTTCAAGATGACCCACGCGAGCAGCTATATGCAATGCAGTAGCACCAGTTTTGGCAGTAGCATTAATATCAGCTCCCTTTTTTATTAAGTATCTCACTACCTTAAGGCAACCTCCTCCAGCAGCATAAAATAGGAGAGTACAACCATCTTCATCTCTTAAATTGATGTCATACCCAGCTTTCTCTATAAAAAATCTGACTACCTCTAAATCACCATGAGAAGCAGCAGTATGTATAACTGTCCTCGTTCCTTTAGTGTTGTCTCGTACTCTTTTTGCCTCATCCGTAATCATACCAACCTCCTAACTTATAATAAAGTCTAGTAGTAGCTGCAAGGTTATTGTCTGCATAGGCTTCTTTTTCTATGAGATATTATCACCATACTAACCTTACTATGACCCAATATAACAGAAGAAGGCCGTTAAGTCAAGCTTACAAGGGTATTTTTGAAGAGTATTATTCTCTGGAAATTTGCTCGGAGTCTTTCTTAGCTGGCTCAATTACTACATCTTGAATTTCTTCTTCCGGCTTAGCTACTTCTTTAGATTCTGCCTCTTTAGATTTTGCTGCTAATTTGCGTTGTTTAATAACTTTCTTTAACGTCTTCACAGCTATAAAATTAATACTGAAAACACATGCAGAAGTTATTGCTAGTGCTGGCAGAGGAGCTAGACTGAATGTTGGTAAAATTGCCACGATTGTAGCAGATGTCAGTAAAAGCGCTAACTTTTTGCTTCCAATGATCTTATTTTTTTTAACCTTTATTGGGTTTAATTTTTTTGCTTTTAGCTTTTTGAAGCCTTTTTTGAACGTATTGCCCTTTTTTAGCTCTTTTTTTACGGGTTTTATTTTAAAGCTTTTTATTTTTTCTTTTATTCCTTTTTTATCTTTTTTTTGCTTTAGAGGTTTTCTCCATCATCTTTAGAGGTTGCTCATGTAGCGGTTTTGGCTTATCGTTTGAAGTTTTAGCTTCTTGCCCCTTAGCATGTTTTTTGGGCGAAATTATGTTTTTTAAACCTTTCTTTGCTTTGTGGTATAATTTCTTTAGTTTGCTTGGCATCGTTCAATATTGCAGAATCTATCTATTACTTCCTGGTTGTCCTCTATCATTGCCTTTGCCTCTTGCTGAAGAGATTTGATATTTTTTGATGTAATATTATCCATGTCAGGTGATGCTATTTTCAATTGTGATTGTATACGTATATATTTATCAGCTATAACTTGATCAAGTTGGTAGTTAACTGCATCTAAACTTGAGGCAAACATTACGTTCAACAGAGGTTTTATCCAACCTATTTTTCCAAATCTCCTTGAATTAGTTATACTTCTATCTGTTCTGCCAGTACCTATAGATAACAGTATAATATCGTCATTTGGAAATAACCTCTTACTACTTGCATATGCACAAGCTGCTGGATTATTTGCAAATACCCCACCATCCACTAATACTCTGTCTATCTGGTCAATTTTTAGATGTTTTGGTATGAAATAAGTAGGTGCAGCCGTTGTAGCTCTGAGTGCATCTTTTAGCCTGATAAAATTTCTATCTTCTCTCCAGCTCTTAAAAAAGAAAGGACGGTTGTTATGAATATCATAACTGGTAAGCAGTACATTACTTAAAGTGTTTTGTAGAGTATCATCACCAAAATATTTATCCAGTATAAATTCAATATTTTTATGTGGGTATTGTGCACAATTAATCCAAGATAATATTGATCGCCTGAAGAACGAAGACTTGAAAATATATGCTCCGTACTCTTGGTAAAGTTCAACCAAATCATTGGCAGAGTATTGAGGATTTCCCTGTTCATCTTTTTTACACAATCCTGCTACAACAATTCCACCGGTTGAAGTACCTGCTATAAGATCAAAGATTTCAGCTACCCTCTTTCTTGTTCTTTTTTCTATTTCTGCTAGAATAATGGCAGGTATTATCCCTCTAATGCCACCTCCATCAACGGATAAAATGTATTTAATCAATTGTAAATTTAGGTAAGGATATTAAGATTTAATTTTTCCGCTTAAAACCTGCAATTTAAACTCATCTAATTCTTCAGAAAGATTTTTTACCCTTTCCTCAAGTACTAACACTTTTTCCATTAGAGGTTGTCCGGAAACTAGTAAATTCAAGCATATTCCCTCTTTAACATAACCCTACTCATAGCTAGGTATATGAAATTCTCAGTGGATGTTGTGAGTAAATCATACTCCTTCGATAGCCTTCTATTCCTATTAACCC
>NZ_JAFEVH010000048.1:0-7348 GCF_048054155.1 Wolbachia endosymbiont of Nasonia giraulti | reverse complement strand
GATGACAGGATATTTGTTTCTAATTCTTTATAATCTACCAAACCAGTAGTTCTATTTGCTTGACTCATATCAAACCTCCATTTTTTATATCAATTTATTACTTTTTTTTCGGTTTGACACACTTTTTTGAACGTTCCCGTTACGAAAGAGCATTATGTATACGTATGCTTTGTATATCTACACTTTGCCACCCTTCTGTTAAGCTTTGCCTCCCTTCCATTACGTTTTGTCGCTCTTTTATTTCTTTTATTTCGTTATCGAATTTTGACATTAGATATTTAGCATAACCAGATGTTAATGCTGTTGATGCAGATACAGCTATTGCTACCGTAACAGATGTTAATGTAATTTCCATCGTCTCGGTTATAAAAAGCGTCGATGTTACAAAATTCCCTAACATGGCAACTAAGCCACCAACAACTACACTACCTTGAACTACTTTATTTTTTAAAAACCCTTTTATACTCTCTACCGTATCTTCTTGGTGATTTATAATGGCATAATACAAAGGAGTTTTCTGCAAACTATCTTTTTCATAAACATCTGCACCTCTGTCTAGTAGAGCATCTACTATCTCTAAATAGCCATTTTTAGCAGCATAATGCAAAGGAGTACTACCATTTCTATCTTTTACATGAACACTTGCGCCTTCAGCTAACAGAGCATCTACTACCTCTACATGGTTACTTAAAGTAGCATAATGCAAAGGAGTACTACCATTTTCATCTTTTACATTAATATCTGCACCTGTTTTTAGTAGAACATTTACTACATCTATGAATTTATATATAGTAGCATAATGCAAAGGAGTACTACCACTTCTGTCTTTTACATCAACATCCGCACCTTTTTTTAGTAGAGCATTTACTACATCTATGAGTTCATATATAGTAGCATAATGCAAAGGAGTACCACCACTTCTATCTTTTACATTAACATCCGCACCTTTTTTTAGTAGAGCATTTACTACACCTACACATCTACTATAAACGGCATGATGCAAAGCAGTCTCTCTATTTTCATCTTCTACATGAACATCCGCATGCCTATCTAATAAAACATTCACTAAATCCTTACAGCCAGCTGCTGCAGCTGCAATTAATAATGTAAATTCGGCATCAGGATCACTTTGGATGAATGTATGATTTATACTAAAATTTTTATTTTCCCACTCTTGATACGCTATTGTATCTTCCCTTCGCAATACCTCTTTTATTTTATTAATTACGTTATCTTTATTTACACTTGCATCTTTATCAATTGCACTTAATATCTTTTTCAGATTTTCAAAATCCATCTTTACCTCCTATAACTTTACGTTGCAGTTACTACACAATTACAAACAAAAGTAAACACATTTTTGGAAATTATTTAGAAAAAGAATCCATTAAAAAAGTCAGTGATTTGCAATAAATAACTGATCCATTTAATTGAAAGAAATATGTGATGTAACTATAGTCATTATAAGCAACAATAGAAAAAACACGGAAGTAAAAAATTTATACTGATCTTATCATATTTATTATTAGCATAATTATAAACATGGGAAAGCAAATACAAGTCAACTTATCTAAAAAAAATAGTGAGAGGGTCTTATCTGGCGCAAAATGGATGGCCAACCTTAGTGAAAATTATTTTGCATCATTAAATAATAACAGCATTAAACCAGCCAGCTCTATAAGAAAACTAATAGAGGCTTTTTTACTTGTTCCAATTATTATATCCAGTGCTATTACACTAGCATGTACCTATTTTTTTCTGAATGCAGTGAGTATTCAAAAATGTGATTGCAGCTTTGAATAAGGGAAAAATTATGGCGCCCATGATTTTTGAAGGCTACTGCGATACAGACGTTTTTAATAGCTAGTTCAAGCTTTTTGCTGGGTGATTTTGGATAATGCAACTTTTCATAGAAAATAAGTGAATTTGTTAAAAGTGTCGGTGCTGAAGTTATATATCTGCCTCCATATTCTCCTGATTTTAACCAAACCATTGGTTTGCTATAAAAAATTGAGCCAGAAAGAATATCCACCTGTTCGAACTATTAGAAAAAGAGCTATAATTATAGACTCCGTATACACTATAACTAGACTTTTTTTAAGAGGAATGATACAGAAGTTAGTACTAAGACACTAAACAGTTTTCAAAAATGAAAATTATACCTTAAAACTGATTTTCATATAGTTCTTGCAAGCGATAACACTCTCACTTCTCTTGCACCAGAGTTTAAAATTTCCTGAGAGCAAGACCTTGCAGTTGCACCAGTTGTTACTACATCATCAACCAATATCACGATTTTGTTTTTGATAATTTCGCTGTTGCTTATTTTAAAAGCCTTTCTCAAATTTTTTTCACGCCTTTTAAGTGAAAGACCAGCTTGAGGTACAGTGTGACGAATACGTTTTATTGCAAATGGTGTATAAGATAAATGAGATAACTTACTTAATTCCTTCGCGAGCAATGCTGCTTGATTATATTTACGTTTAAATAAGCGTATTTTATGTAGCGGTATGGGAATTATGACCTCTGCATTTTGAAACATGTCTTTGTTAGCTTTGTACATCCACTTTGCGTAGACTTTCATGTAGTTTAAGTTATCAAAAAATTTAAAATTCATAATCATATTTTTGCTATGTTCATCGTAGGCAAAAACTGATCTTAATACTTTAAATGGTGAAGGGTTACTGATGCATCTACCACATGTATCAATGTTATCTGGAATTACTACACCACAAACATTACAGTAATGCTTAGTTAAAAAATTGATTTTTTTATTGCATTCACTACATAAATCATAACTTTTATCAATTATACGTTCACAACTTACGCATACGTTTGGAAATATGAGATCTGTAGCTTTTTTTAATAAGAGAAGATTCATGAATTAAATATGTTAGGTATACCTTTTAAAATGCTCCTCATAACCTAATTATTAAGAAATAGTCGATACTTGATCCAATAAATATGTTTTAAGATACTTGCCTGTAACGCTTTTTGGAGTCTGTGCAACTTTTTCTGGAGTTCCTACAGCAACCACTTCGCCACCTTTTGCTCCACCCTCTGGACCAATATCTATTATGTAATCAGCAGTTTTTATAACATGTAAATTGTGCTCAATAACTATAACAGTATTTCCTAAATCAACTAGCCTATGGAGTATTTTCAGTAAATTATTTACATCTTCAAAATGTAACCCAGTTGTTGGCTCATCGAGAATATACAATGTTTTCCCGGTAAATCGCTTTGATAGTTCCTTAGACAGCTTTATTCGTTGTGCTTCACCCCCGGACAACGTTGTTGACGACTGTCCAAGCGTTATATAGCCAAGCCCTACTTCCTGTAAAGAAATCAACTTTTCCCTTATCATTGGAAGATTTTCAAAAAAGTCACATGCTTGATCTATTGTCATATCAAGCACATCAGAAATTGATTTTCCCTTGTAAGTAACTTCCAATGTTTCTCGGTTATACCTCTGTCCTCTACATTGCTCACATTTCACATAAACGTCCGGTAGGAAATGCATCTCGATCTTTAAATGCCCATCACCTTTACAAGCTTCACATCTTCCTCCCTTGGTATTAAATGAAAATCGGCCTATATTGTAACCTCGTGCCTTCGACTCTGGGAGACCTGCAAACCAATTTCTGATGTGAGTAAACATACCAACATATGTCGCTGGATTTGATGCTGGAGTCCTACCAATTGGTGACTGATCAACTTCTATAATTTTATCTATATACCCAAGGCCTTCTATTTTATCGCATTTACCATGCTTTGCAGATGAATGATTTATCTTCTGTGCTGAGTATTTATATAGTGTTTCTATTACTAAACTTGATTTTCCTCCTCCTGATATTCCAGTAACACAAATAAAATTCCCTATAGGAAATTCAACATTTATATTTTTTAAGTTATTCTCACATGCGTTAACTACCTTTATGAACTGAGTTGTTTGCTTTCTTCTTTTTGAAATTGAAATTTCCTTCTTTCCACTTAAATACTGTCCTGTTATGCTCTCTAAATTTTTTTGTACCTGATCTGGTGTTCCTTCTGCAACGATTTTTCCTCCATTCACGCCAGCTCCAGGACCAATATCAATCACATAATCAGCAGCCATTATTGTGTCTTCATCATGTTCAACAACAATCACAGTATTACCCATGTCTCTCAGATTTTTAAGTGTGGCAATTAATCGATCATTATCACATTGATGAAGGCCAATTGAGGGTTCGTCAAGCACGTATAGCACTCCTGTTAAACCAGAGCCAATTTGCGAAGCAAGCCTGATCCTCTGGCTTTCACCACCAGAGAGAGTGCTAGATTCACGGTCAAGTGTAAGGTAATTTAGCCCTACATTCTTTAAAAATGTCAGCCTTTTGATTATTTCGTTTAATATTTTATTTGAAATTTGCCTTTGTTGTTCTGTAAGTCTGTCTGATAAATTTCCAAACCACTTAAGGGATTCATCGATGCTGAGCCTTGATATTTCACCTATATGTTTTTCGTCAATTTTCACTGTAAGTGCTTCTTTTCTCAATCTATAGCCAGCACATTCTTTGCAGTCAGTAACAGAACAATACCTATCAATAAGTGATGCATCGTAATCCATCTGGCGTTCTAGGATACTGACCAAACCTTGAAATTTCATTTCTCTAGAGCCAAAAAGTATTAAATCCTTCACTTTTTGGTCTATATTCTTCCACGGAACATCAAGGCTAAATTTGCAATTTTCAGCCAGTGATAGAATTGCATTTTTTAGCAATCCATAGTTTGTATGCACTTGACGGAATATTGATCCAATTGGCTTTAAAGCACCTTCAGATATCGAGAGCGTTTCATCTGGCACTATTAGCTTTGCATCAACACTTAGTTTTTTACCGAGCCCATTGCATGAACTGCATGCACCGTAGGGGCTGTTAAAAGAAAACAATCTTGGCTCTATTTCTTCAAGAGTAAAGCCAGACTCAGGACATGCAAAATTCTCTGAGAAAGTTAAAGTTTGACCATTTTTATACTCGGAATTGTGGTTATCAGGTAAGTTCACTATTTCTGCATACATTAAGCCATGGCCCAGCCTCAATGCTGATTCTACACTGCTTGGTAGTCGATTTCCTATATCATCTGATATGGAGATTCTATCTGCAATAACAAAAATATCATGTTTCTTGTTTTTATCGAGTTTAGGCAAGTCATCTATATTGTATGTTTCACCATCTATTTTTAGTCTCACGTAACCCTGCTTTTTAATTTCCAATATCTCTTTGAAGTGCTCTCCTTTTCTGCCACGCACAATAGGAGCAAGTATATATATTTTAGTTTCTAAAGGTAATGCTATAATAGTATCTACAATTTGAGATACAGCCTGTTTCGTTATTGGCAACCCAGTTACAGGCGAATAAGGTATTCCCACTCGTGCATATATTAAGCGTAGATAGTCATAAATTTCAGTAACAGTTCCAACGGTTGATCTTGGATTTTTTGAGATCGATTTTTGGTTAATTGATATTGCAGGAGAGAGGCCTGTGATTGACTCAACATCTGGTTTATCTTGAATATTAAGAAATTGACGTGCATAAGCCGATAGACTTTCGACGTATCGGCGTTGGCCTTCTGCATAAATCGTATCGAATGCGAGGCTAGACTTACCAGAACCACTTAGTCCAGTTATAATAACTAACTTATTTTTTGGTATATTGACATCAATACCCTGCAAATTATGCTCTCTTGCACCTTTAACTCTGATCATACTTCATGTACCTTTGACCATTACAGCCTAAAAATACATAAACTTACAACAACTTGCTACTAATTTTTTTAACTATTACGGAAAACGAGATAGCACAACTAGTGCAAAACATTTTGCCACACAACTATATAAACATCTGTTTTCGCCAAGTTAGTTCGTACAACAAATGGTGTCATAAAAGTATGTTTTCTACAATCTCATCAAAAACATGCTTACCAATTTTTGGAAACAGCAAATTTTATTTTATATAAAATATAGAATTTTGATAAATTTAACTTTTTTGTGAGATTATGCAGGGATAAAAATAAATTTAGAGGGAAAGGTTATGGCAATAGAGAAGCAGAAGTTTTTTGAAATAATAAATGAGGTAGGTGAAAGTGGAGGTTTGGATGAAGATAATTTACTTGAAAGAATAAAGAATGAGTTAAAAGGAAAAGATGAAGGAGAGTACAACAAGTTTAGTAAAAATTTTAGTAAAGAACATCAATTTAGTATAAAAATTTCAGAAGAAGCTGCGGAAGATTGGACGTTGTTACATCTTGCTACAGCATGCAACACTATGTTAATAGTGGAACTTCTACTAAAAAAGAAAGCAAGTGTTAGCGCTCGAGTAAAAGATGGTTCTAAAAATGATGGACTAACTGCTTTGCATATTGCTGCTTCTTGTGGACATAAAGACATGGTAAAACGGTTACTAAACGATAATCGAGTTGATCCTTCATTAAAAAGCAAAAATAAGACTCCAAGAGAGGTGGTAGGCAATACAGAAAATAAGGAAGCGATATTACAAATGTTAGAGGAAGCAGAAGAAAATTTTTATGCAAAGCATAAGAAAAAAACTGATATATCAGCAGATGTTATAAATTCTGTGAAACAATACAATACCATACGTAGTAGTGAACAGGCTCCCATTACGTGTGGAAGTAGTGACAATATAGTAAGTGAGCAATACTTACATGCTGGTGTTAAGAATATTGTAGAAAAATTTGAGTCACCGCAAAGAGGAAGTGTTACATGTAGTGGTAAACAGACTCCTATTGGTGAAAGCGTTAGTAGTGACGACAGCGGTCTAGAGTCTGAGGCTACATTTGATACTTCTTTCTGCTCCGAAATAAATCACGACGGGACAGCTAATGAAGTTAATGACCAAATTTTAGAAAGTCTGCAACCTCAAATTCAGTTGCAAGATAGACAAATTCGGAAGTTAGAAAAGCCAGGTAAAGAATTAAAACATGTTGAGAAAGAACTAGAAAAATTAAAGAGTGACTTAGCTGGACATGAGACTCGGTTAGAAATACTTGATAAACTCAGTGAAGAGAATCAATCACTAAAACAACAAATACAAGATCTAAAAAGTAAAAATACAACACTTAATAGTGAATTAAGCAAAACCAAAGCAAATAAAGTATTACTAGAAAAAACAGAAAAAGGACAACTGTCTTTCTTAAAAATTGCTTCTGTAAAGGGAACGTTCAAAAAAGTGTGTCAAACCGCATTTTCAATTCAACTCAATTTTTAACCTACCAGGAAAAAAGATATCAAGTTGAGACATAGTTAAAGCCCAATTAGGCAAAGCAGTAATCCACTTTTGCTCTACCTTTT
>NZ_JAFEVH010000047.1:0-7349 GCF_048054155.1 Wolbachia endosymbiont of Nasonia giraulti | reverse complement strand
CATAAGCTCTGCTACCTCAACCTTTGTCTTACCTTTTTCTATCATCAATACTGCCTTTTCCCTTAAATCCACACTATATGCCATTATAACTCAAATACTTTATTATACCTTTATCATTTACTTTAGGAAATACTATAGTAATGTTTAGGGATAAATATCTGATGGGTAAGAAATATAAAAAACACAACTTGTTTGATATACCAGACAATGATTCAACGATTTTGGAGTTATATGTCATATTGAATTTTGCCTTTGAATATCAAATTAATGCAGTTATAGGAATAATAGGCTTCAATAATAAATTTAATGAGATAAACGATGCATTGAGTATGATCACAGAGCATTTTTATAAAAATTGCCGTAGTGATGATTTTCTAGGATTTATTGATGAGAATAAGGTGCTTTTTATTTTGATTAACTGTGATGCAAAGAACACATCTAAAATAATTAGTCGTATATATTCTACCATTAATAAGCAGTTACTAAAGCGAAAGTTACCAAGTATATCAATTATTTATGGAAATATAATTCAAAAACATAGTGTGAAGAATGCTTAAACGCTTTTGTCATTAATTGGTTTGTAGTATCTAAGTTCTACACAATATAAGAATTGTTTTTTATTTCTATTAAGCTTATATTAAAAATTTAAGCTTAACTATGAGGTTACTGATCAAACTATTTTCATTATTATTCGTGGTAGGGAGTGTCAATGCTAGGGTAATTCTGGATAAGGAGATGTTTTATGCAGAACTAGATGGAAAAATAGATTTAAGATTTGGTTACGCTTTCAACAGAGATTCTTTTAGCTCTACAAAAGACAAGACCTCAAGTTATTCAGACCTGCGCTTTCTTTATTTGCAGCAAGTTTATCCCAATACGCAAATGGGGTTTAATGTTAAGGCAGGAGTTTCTGCTATTGCAAACCTAAAAGCATTAGACATAGAAAAATTAGAAATGGAGAAGTGCTATTTTATCATAAAGAACCAGGAGTTTGGATCAGTTGAATATGGTAAAGGAAGTTTAGTTAGTCAGAGTATGTTAATTAACACTTCAAAAATTTACACAGCTGCTGGAGGAATAAATGGTCATTGGACAGATTATGCAAATTTGCGCGGTAATAAAAAAAAAGATGATGGTTCTGGGTATGATAAGGATAAGGTATTTTGGGTCAAGCCTAATATTTATAGCGACTATAATAGACTAGAACTAAAGTTAAAACAACCAACGTTAAACTATATCTCTCCTAAAATCTATAACTTTCAACTTGGATTTAGTTATGTTCCAGGTAAAAATAATTTACAATATAACAATCTAATAGCCGCTGGTCTTTCGTATGAAAATGGCCTATCAGATGATATAAGTTTTACTACTGCCTTGGCTGGTGAGTTTGCAAGGGAAAATTTAACTGACTGCTCGGATGGTACTTCTCAAAATTATGAATGCCGTAATCAATTACT
The DNA here is from genome assembly GCF_048054155.1 of Wolbachia endosymbiont of Nasonia giraulti. Taxonomy (NCBI): domain Bacteria; kingdom Pseudomonadati; phylum Pseudomonadota; class Alphaproteobacteria; order Rickettsiales; family Anaplasmataceae; genus Wolbachia; species Wolbachia endosymbiont of Nasonia giraulti. The sequence goes on along the minus strand of NZ_JAFEVH010000047.1, from coordinate 5,892 downwards.
ACACTGGAATTTTGGATTGAAGCTAAAACTTTTTGAACTTGATTGCATTTTTTCGTACGGTAATGGCGGTAAATCTGGTGAGAAGCGTAGTCCTGAAACAAATAATATGCATTATGTAAATTCAGGTGTTGCTTATCATTCTGATTCTCGTAAAGTGAGCTTAACATATTTTAATAGTGTTAGGTATATTGCAGGTAAAGGTACAAACGAATTCACATCACAGGCTTTCAGTCTTGAATATCCATTAGCTCTTGGCACTTCATACTACTTCGATATTGTAAAATTTAGTACTCAGGAACCTGTAGTAAAAGATAACAACTACGGGTATGTGCTTTTGGCCGGATTGAAGCTAAGTTTTTAGTGAAGTAACTGGTATGTAAGTATTGTAGTAATGAGAGTAAAATTGAGTTGTTAATATATTTGATATTATAAAAATAACTATTACATAAGATTTTCAATAAAAAGACATTCTGTTACTAATCCAAGTGTAGGAGAAAACGGTTATTAATTAGCAAACCAAGCCCTTCAGTAAGCGCATCTCTTCAGGTGCTCTTTTTTTCTTTTTTATATATAAAAAAATTAGATAGTATTGTGAGTGCGGTTTTTTCTGTGTTCTGATGCTTTTCAATTCTATAGCTTTTGTATTGAATTTCCTTTTTTTACTACTATTTCTCTATATTGTTGTAAGAAAGAACAGAAAATTTAGTGAGAATCTTGAGAAGAATTTACTTAAAGTAGAACATGAACTTCAAGAGGCAAAACAGGCTTTAGTAGATAAAAATAAGGAAATAGTTGATTTGAAAGTGAGGAACGCAGAACTTCAAGTAATTCTTCAGAAAGAGCGTGAAGAAAAGAAAAAGGAAATAGAATTACTAACAAAAGCAGAGGAGAGGCTTACGAACACTTTTAAAGCACTTTCTCTTGATGCTCTTCAGGTAAACAATAATAATTTTCTGAACTTAGCAAAAGAAGTGATCGATAATAAGCTAAAAGAAACAGAAAGTGACTTCAAAAAAAGGCAAGCAACGATCAACGAAGTTATCACTCCAATAAAAGAAAAATTAGAAAAATTCGACAGTGAAATACGTGAGCTAGAGAAAGAGAGGGTAGGGGCCTACGAAGGTTTAAGGGAGCAAATTGGAGCATTAATGAACCAAACTTCTAGCCTTGCTAACGCCTTGAGGAAACCTCACATTAGAGGTAAGTGGGGTGAAATGCAGCTAAAAAGAGTGATAGAGATGGCGGGAATGATTGAATATTGCGATTTTTTTACTCAAGCCTCAGTGATTGATAAAAACGAGGACAATTTGTTGCGTCCTGATTTAATAGTAAAAATGCCATCAGGAAAGCAAATAATAATAGATGCTAAAGTACCACTTGATTCTTACATGGATGCTATGTCGCAAAATGATTTACAGATACAAAAGGAAAAATTGAAGAATCATTCTCTGGCAATAAAAAAACATATAAATGATCTAGGCAGAAAGGAATATTGGAACCAATTTGAAAATACGCCAGAGTTTGTGGTGCTTTTTTTAACAGGAGAAGGGGTTTTCAGCGCAGCACTAGAATGTGAACCAGCTTTGATAGAAATTGGAATAGAAAAAAAAGTAATTATTGCAACACCAATCACTTTAATTGCGCTACTTAGGACAGTAGCCTATGGATGGAAGCAAGAGATGATAGCTGAAAATGCAAAGAAAATAAGTGAACTAGGCCATATTTTATATGAGCGAATCTGCACAATGGGCGAAAATTTTGATAATTTACGCAGAAGCTTAAAAAGTGCTGTTGATCATTACAATAAAACTGCTGGTTCGCTTGAGGTAAGAGTGTTTCCTGCTGCCCGAGAATTCAATAAGCTTGGTATACATGCAAAAAATAAAGAACTCACTGCTGCAAAAGAGTTGGAATCTTTACCACGCAGTTTACATGCTGAGAGGTTGAAAGTAGATTAGTATTTCAGGTCTCCTTAACTTACATTTGCTGATTAAAACAACTTTCTAAAAATTTTTTTTATATAGCTCAATTCCTGCACATCATTTGCTGCATAAACAGGTATAGTTTTTTGCTCAGTACCAGGTATTTCTACAAAAATTTTGCCCACTTCTTGACCTTTTTTAATTGGTGCGGGTACCATATCTTTATACTCAATACGCACTTTAATTTTATCATGTAATCTGCGGTTATAAGTTATGGTAACATCGTTTGCAACTGTAACGGGCACCTTTTTATCTTTTCCATAAACAATATTTATTTCTTCAACTACGCTATCCTTAGCAAATATTTTCTTGGTATTAAAATGATTTAAGGAATATTGTATTAGTCTTTTTGCTTCCTCTATTCGCTCTTTCTCGGTGTCCAAACCATTCACAACAGCAAAAATTCTCCTATCGTTCCGTTTTGCAGATACTATAATTCCATAACCACCAGCACTCGTATGACCTGTCTTTAGACCATCAACTCCAATATCATGGAAAAGTAAAAGATTTTTATTTTTTTGTACAATATCGTTATATGTCAAATATTGTTCAGAGAATAGATCATAGTATTCAGGAAAATCGGTGAAAATTCTTTTTGCCAGTGTTACCAAGTCTTTTGCGCTCATAAAATGGTTTTCATCTGGCCATCCACTTGAGTTAACAAAATGACTATCATTAAGATTCAAATCTTGTGCAACTTCATTCATTTCAGCAACAAAATTCTCTTCTGATCCTGCGATACCCTCGGCTAGCACTATGCATGCATCATTACCTGAGGCAATTGTAATTCCTTCAAGCAGTTCTTTTACAGTAACAAATTGACCTTCTTTCAAAAACATAGAAGAGCCTTTCCTTTCCCATGCTTTTCTACTTACTCGAAATTTATCTTCCATTTTTATTATTCCAGCTTTTAGATAATCGAAGGCCACATATAAAGTCATTAACTTGCTCATTGAAGATGGGGCCATTTTTTCACTGGAATTATGGTCAAAAATGAAAGAGTCTGAAGCTAAATCTAAAACAACTGCTTGCTTTGCTTTAGTTCTAAACTGATATGAGTACGAATTAAAAGGGAGTATAAAAATTAATAGCAAAGTTACTAATTTGCTTAACATATTTATAATTTTAAATTTATAATGTGCTAAATTAATAGTATGATTTTGCACGAGCATTTCAATAGATCTCTTGCATAAAACTTCCTTGACAAACTGCGCCAGCCCCCTTATTATGACAATAAGAGTATTTATCCTTGTTTTCGATCCGCGCGGGTTCAACAACAAAAATTCAGTAAAAAACTCAGATATTTATTGGCAAATTACATAAAAATTATAGCGGCTGCATGTCTTTTTTATTTTTTCTACATTCAGCCAAAACGCGCTTATTTTAAGCGTTAGCACATTATTACAGCGCCAATTTACATTATTATAGGGTCAAAACTCGTTACACGGGGATTTTTTTGCCTTTTTTATAACTAGTAAATTTATTAATATTTGAGGTGTCATCCCAGTGCTTGACACTGGGATCCAGTTGAGCTATTTCAACAAAAATACTGCATTTGAGATGAACATTTGTTCTTACCAGAGTTATTTACAAGTATAACAATTAAAGTTTGGATTCCAGTGTCAAGCACTGGAATGACATCAAAGGGGCTATTTGCATGACATTCTACTATGTCATTCCAGTGCTTGATGCTGGAATCCATAAATTTTTTGAGCACAAAAGTTATGCTAGGTTTTTGTTGGTAAGAAACCAGTGTCAGCTACTCGGATGACATAGAAGGAGCACTGGGATGATATATAGAAGGGACACTGGGATAGAGGCTACTTGAATGACAAGAAGGAGGGAGCAGGAGATGACAAGAGAGGGGCTACTTTCATTTGCTGTCTTCAAAAATTTACAATTATGCTTCATGTATTTTATTAAATATTTTACTTAAAAATTCAATTTCTTATTATAAGAGATAAGCAATTCATGAATAATGAAAGATTACAAAAAAGGTCATAGAAAGCGCCTAAGAGAGAGAATTATTTTAGATAACGGACAATCATTACTTGATTATGAGATTTTAGAACACATTTTATATTCAGCATATAGTAGAATCGATGTAAAGCCAGTAGCAAAGAGTTTGATAGAAAATTTTGGTAGTTTAAATAAGGTTTTTAATGCCGATTTAGAAGCACTGCAAAATATTAAAGGAGTTAATAATGCAGCCATATCTGCTATCTTTTGTGTGAAACAGGCTTTTGTTCGTTCTGTACGAGAAGAAGTAAAGGACCTACCTATAATCAATAACTGGGAAAATTTGCTTGATTATTTAAAAGTAAGTATAGGAAGCCTTAATAAAGAAAATTTTCGTGTCATCTATATGAATAAAAGATATCGTCTAATAGCGGAAGATCTGCAGAACTTTGGTACAGTAGATCAAACTCCTATTTACGTTAGAGAGATCATAAGGCGCGCTCTTTTGATTGGCTCAACATCCATTGTAATATCCCACAATCACCCAAGTGGAGATATACAGCCTTCAAGCAGCGATATGTTTCTCACTAGACAGCTTAAAGAAGCTTGCAAAAGCGTAGGGATAGAATTAATAGATCACATTATTATCACATTTAGTAGCTATTTTAGTTTCAAGGAAAATAGGCTTTTATTAGAGTAGATCTAAAATTGCTTTTGCCATTTTTCTTATTATGGAAGTAAAGCTATACATGAGGTGGTTGCCAGTGGAACAAAAATTTTCCTTCTGGAGGACAATGTGTGATTTAGGTGGCGTAATAGTGGCAAATTGAAAGAAATACATGGTATTTGCCACTATTAGAAATCTCCTGTTTTGATAAGACTTATGAGGTCTTTGTTGGTTTTTTGAATTTTGTTGAAGCACTCACATGCTTACTCTAATATTTTGTTCACAGAGCCTAGTTAGCTCAATTTCAAAGTTAATTTGTGAAGCTCTGAGTTCTGTTAGGGGATTTTCTGGTTGAATATCTAGCTTATTCTGTATGTTCGGTAAACAAATTAAAGCCGAATCAAAAATTTCATCATACTGCTCTGCTTCATGTGCGCAATTGATTATTTCTTCGAATTCTTCCACATCTTGCGGCGTATCTTTTAATATTGCTCTTATTTGGTTTAGGTTTTGACGAATTTTTTCCTGATATCCAGCAATTCTCTCTTGATATATATCAATCATTTTTTGACATGAGGTGCCTCTAAATGGGTGTTCTGCTTTTTCCTTTATGTAGGAGCTCTGAAAATTTTTGCAATTAAGGACTGCTTCTCTACATTTTTTTATGTCACTAATTATACTGGTTATTGACTTACTTGCTTTCTCCTGCTCTTCTTTTTTGATTATACATTCATTCTTTGTTTGGCTCATTTTATCATACAGATTTCTGCATTCTTTATATGATACCAGCGGTTGTAGTATTCCTTCCTCTACACCTTTATTATAAAAATTCTTCAACTCATCGCTTGATAGTATTCGTATAGCATCTTTCCTTTTACCTTGTAATTTAGGATACTTTTTGTTCAGTGAACTAATATAATTTAATAGGAAACTCTTAGTTAAATCTTCCTTTTTAACTTCTGATAATTTTTCTAGTGTTTCTATATATTTCAAAGTTTCCGCAAAAAGCTGCGCACCAGATGGAGCAAATCCTGGCAGTGGTTTGCTCTGCGCCTTATAAAAATCGGTTTGTAAAAAATCTTCGGCTTGTTTTTTTATTACTGAAAGTTCATTGAAGGCTTTTTCTGGATTGATTTTTTTTAAAATACTATAGTATTTTCTAAAATGGATGATAAAGTTCCATTATGGTATTACCAACCAAAAGCTGTAAGTCTGTATATTTATACATGAGAGGTCTGAGGCGGCTTTTGATGGTATGCCAACAGTATTCTATAGGATTCAAAT
>NZ_JAFEVH010000046.1:0-7402 GCF_048054155.1 Wolbachia endosymbiont of Nasonia giraulti | reverse complement strand
ATTTATTACTTTTTTTTCGGTTTGACACACTTTTTTGAACGTTCCCAGCCAAGGGGTTTAAAGTTAGCTGACTTGAGGGAAATACCGATGCTGTGGAGTGAGCAATTAGAGAAGTTTTATGGTCTTAATTTACAAAAGAACAGAAGAGCATGTGCCAGAAAACCGATACTTTAAAAATTCAGGTAAATCAGTATTAAAAGCTGAATTATATAATGAAAATAGTGATAATCTTAAACTTATATGTGAAATTACCTCAGAGTTTCAAAATTATTGCGTAACAGCCTAATGTTTCTGATAGCCCTTCTTCCGTTGAATCATGTAGTTGGTTTGATAAAGGAAATTCTGTAGATATCATAAAAGTCAATTCAATCAAACACAAAATTCGAGAAAGTAGAAAGTGTGGAGCAGCCAGTCTTTTTTGAATCAAACACAAAAGGCTATACCTATAAAAGAATAAATACCAAGAAAGGAAAATAATTTCTTTAGAAGAATCTCTAAATTATTAACTCAACACTTATTCCCCTACTATTTCTCCTCAGCTTGAGCGTATGGTTTATACCTCAAAAAATCTTGCTTTGAAGATACATCAATTTTTTTACCCTCCAAGATCTTTCTTTTGTTTAATAATTTTAGTTGACTTTATTAACACACTGCTATTTCTTTCGAAGCCCCCATCTTTTGCAGTTGGTCTAAACTATCGATTGGCCTCATAAGAGTAGATGGAATACCTGATTCTTTCACTACAAAATCTGATTGTTTAATAGTTTCAGCTAACTCTATAAGTATTTGACCGTTTCTTTCAAAACCTTTATCTTTTATAGCTTGTAGAACACTTTTCCCTCCTAAAAGGCAGCTTTCCCCTAAACTTGATTGATCTTTTAATTTGTCAAACTTCTCCTGGTTCTCTTCATCAAGATTTACTTTTATTATATTACTACCTTCATCACTAGGACATAGATGAATACTAATCTTGCCTACTTCAGTGATAAAGGACATTTCAATGCCACCTCCTAAGACATCTGTATAATTTCTTTTTCTTCCTATGCTTTCAACTCTTATTATACTTTCCCCGATCTGTAAGATGCTACTTTCTATACTGAAATTCTCATTCACCTTACTATTCATAACCTTTGTAACTTCAACGATACTATTTTGTGGCCATCTGAAAAAAACAAGATTGTTATCTACTTCTACTTTCAGATCATCATCTTGAATCTGTTCATTCTTGTTTACTAAACCTTTATATGCGATACTTTTTAGTTCGTCCTTAATTTTTTTACACTCTGTAAAAATAGGCTCATCATTTCCCCACATAGTCTCACCTATCATTCTATCATTGTAGAAGTCAGACTCTATTTTTGCACCCGCTGATAGTAGTTTATTGACAATATTGAATAAAGGTTCTAAAGCCTCTTCCCACTCATCCACTGCCTCTTCTCCATTGTCTTTATATCGTGATCTAGTAGTAGGCGTTATACGCATAACACTACTAGCATTAGCAATATCAATTATTTTTTTGAATACAAAATTCGACACAGTGCATTCATAGTGATCACAGCGTAAATTTAGCTTTATTTTTCTTTTCAAATATTCATCTATTAAATGTTCCATCTTTTCTAGAGTGACCTTTGCAGAATTTTCATATCTATTTTTATGAAACTCTTTCATTATACTTTCCATCTTGTCATGAAATTCATCAATCGAAGCTTTTTCGCTCTCAGTTAACAGATTTGCTAAATTCATTAAAATTGAGTTTTCTGGAATAAAAGAACTTTCAACAACAGTATTGTTGTCTTCAATAACGGACTCATTCCAGTCATCATCACTTTGTTCTTGACTTAACGATGATGCGCTGCCTTCAAGAGTGTGCTGACCAAAAGGTTCCGTACGCTGTTCTTCAGTGGCTAACCCACTATTTGCACAGATCTGCTCATCCTTTGAAATATATCCTAACACCATACCCCCTCAATCTATAAACATATTATGTACAATAATTAGCATGAATAAAAGCCAATGCAAGTATAATTTTTCTAACTTTTATATTTTTTAGAGAGTTGTGTTCTTCTACTATCACTTCATATATCTTTGATATCCAACAAAAAACCGTTTCTGGACAACCTCTGTAGCATGACGTTCTTGGCCCATATGTGGTATTATGTAAAAGTTAGAATTAAACAGCGACCTAACAACTGCCAAGGATAAAAAAACTTCAAGAAAAACATTTTCTATATTAATGGATACAAAAATTTTATTGGAATTTACAGGAAATACAATACTCCTCAGCGTCATAAAAATTTTAAATGTTTACTTTGTTCAAAAAGATAAAAATAGATCGTATATTTGTGAGAACAAGCTACGTAAAAATAAGGTTACAAAAATAGAAGATTTAAATTGTTGCAACAAAGTTGGGTAAAACAGTTCGTATGTAGATTTGGCGAAAGTAAGCTAATATGGCTAGTTTCATCGTATAGCAGAACCACTATATTAAAAAGTTCGTATGGTACATTTGGTAGACCATGCCATCCCAAAACAAAAAGCTCTCACCGCCCTTGGTTTTGAGTGCTGGAAATGGTTGTTTTATTTAAGTTATTAACTTAATTTTTTGATAAATTAATAATAATTCATTTGGAAATGATAAAAAATCAGAATAAATTTATAGTAAAAATAGATCTTTTTTGGTATCTAATAGGAGCATGGTAGAGAAAGTGTATCTGTTAGTAATACAGCCAAAATACAACTTAAAAAGCTTAAGTAATCCATTTTTTGCTTTGCACTATATAGGAGATCAAAAAAAACAGCCAAATCACACTATATTTAACTTATTTTTATCCTAACAACTTTGCTGTTTAGCCATTTTCTACGAGCCACTGAGTAGACACTAATTATCTTCGTATAGAACTATGATCCAGTTGATTATATACCTGAAGAGTTTCTGGAAGAGATATAAGAGTATTTGGCAGTTCTGCATCATTATTGAATACAGCACAAGATAAAACTATCTCATTCCCATCAGTAACACGCTTATACCCTCTCTGACTCATATATCCTGCTGACTGTTCTTCTCCTTCATTCATTTTCTGCTGTACCTCTCCTTCATTACGAGCAAATTTCAATTCTTCTCCAATTGGATGAGTATTTCGACCGTGCTCTATAGGTCTTAATAACAAAAGATCTAACTTCTTTCCTCTTCCCACTTGGTATTCAATAAGCACTCTAGCAGGATTATCACAAGCATAAACTATCCCATGCAATATAGAATGAAATCTGGCCTCACTATTCACATTTATTGCATTCTTTAATGGAATTAGCACTCTAGAAATGGCTTCAAATAGTTGATTATGCCTATCTATATTTTGCCAATCATCTTCCATAACCATATTAGAAATATCATATACATTTCTAGCACTTAATACTGGTACAAGTTGACCAATAAAAGTACCTCTATTTCTCAGATAATTATGAGGTGATTGAAATAGTCTTACACCAACAGTTATACCTAGATCATCCTCAGCTCTTCTATCAGGATTTAGCTCACATATTACTTCATAAACTCTAGCATTTGGCCATCGTGATAAATCTAACTCCATATCTGGAAATTGATGACGCAACATATGGTGGAGATGAAATACAATAACTCTCTCCTGTTTCGTAAAAGATGCACGTAAAACCATAGTTAAAGCACGATCTCCAACATTTACTTGTGCAATTCTTCCTCGTGGACCCAGCATCCTATCATCATCATGATAGTGAAACAAATACTTAGTCACATTTATTCTACTTCTGCCGATTGATACAGTGTCTCTTGCAAATGCAGCACTTCCAAAAGTAAAACCATTCATATAAGAAAATATCCTATCACTGCCACTTCTAGCACTTGGTACTGCAGGTACACCAAAAGATGGATAAAGTAGATAATCTCTAACGTTTTCTTCAACTTCAACTTCTCCTTCTACTACAGCTTCAAACAATCTTTCTACCAAAGGAAAGCCTCTCTCTAAAAAATTTTCCACACTAGTCATAAAATGCTGCTGTTGTAGATCAAAATTCAATCCAACACAGACGGCATCTTCTGATGAAGTATAGATAGATATAGATGAAATAGGACATTTTCTAACATAATTTTCAGCTTGTTCCAATGCTCTATCAGCATATTTATCTCTAGTAGCTCCTGCCTTAAGTTCAATAATAATGGGAACAGAATCTGTCAATCTTTCTTGACCACGTACAAGGAAAGTGATATCTGCATACCCACCTCCTACAAATAGCTCAAGGTAAATATTAGCTGTATGCTGATACCTAAAATTCATAAAAAAGCCTGCTAAAAACCCATGATAATCTGACTCTTTACCATAAAAACTCAATGCATTTTTATATCTATTATGGATATTCAAAATATACCGAAGAACCTGTCCCGTTAAATACTCTACATTGTCTGTATTGTTACTCACAAGTCCTGCTAAATTTGGTAAGTTATTTTGCTCAATATGAGGAGTAATGATTTGGAATCTATTATTTCTGTTTCCTGTATCATTTCCATTAAATCTATTCCCTAACTCTTCACATTTTGTAGGTTCTTCATCATTCTGCCTCCATACATACACCTTGTACTCTATAAAAACCAAATTTCCTTGTAATTGTTGGTTTTGTCCAATAAATTCCCTCTCCACTTCTAGCCTTTCCCATTCACTAAACCTCGAACCAGCACTATTCCGCCTATCAGCAATGGTGAAACATTTCACTATCCTTCTGCCTTGCTCATCAGCTTCATTAGTAAGAACAGCAACCTTTAGGTTTCCTTTTTTGTTCCCATCATAATTATCAAAACGAAAATAAACCATTTCATTGTTTAAAATACCAGCATCAAATGCAGTGGCAAACATGCCGAAAAAGAATGCAGGGAAGAAACGATCTTTACCTACTGAATGTAAGAAAGACGGGCATTGATCTAAAAAAGATTCAAATCTTTTAATAAAATCATGGCAATCCATACAATCATCACAATTTTCATCACTACATTCTCCACTTAACAGACTTCTAATTAATCCGATATTTTCGTCATCGTTATCCATGAAACACCTCTATTTACTATGACCAGACAAACCGCTAACACCAGGAGTTCCTAACATGAACTGTGGATGATCACCATAGGCAACAACCTCAGGAGATAAGGGCATCTTCTCCCCCTCTAACTGAGAAAATAATCTTCTTGCTAATTCACTGTAGTCAATACCCTCTTTCATACCTTTTCTACCGACCATTTTTAAATTTTCAACTATACAGTCCTTAAAAGATGAAAAATCTTTAGGTGAGCAACACTTTTTAGCAAACAATAAAATTTCTAATATTTCTTCTCTCTTTCCAGAATCACCTTTATCATCATCGTGTTTCCAATCAACAACTAATGCTGCAAGAGTATCTTGTATTGATATATCAGAAACAACAGCAGCTCTTTTATGCTGATCAAAGCGATCACACTTCCAGAGATTTATTATCATCTTTCTAATTTCTAGACCAGGATTTTGTAACATGACCTTTGAAATAGAAAAAAGAAGAAGTGAGTAATTTTGGCTTGAAAGTATTTTATTTGCTGGTATTACAGTGTGTTCAAGAGTCAAATTTTCAACAACATCCTCAACTGTATCAATAAATCCCCAACGTATCAATGGGTTAAGAAGTGAGTATATTCCCTCATCTTCCTGTGATAATTTATCTAGCAGGGCATTTTTATCACCTATGTTACGCACACAAAAATCTAGAATGGCAGCACTATTTTGGTTACATTGAGCAGAGGATAAAGCAATAATTGTTTCAGTAATCTTCTTATCTTTATCTTCTCTTTTCAAACGGTTACAAAAATATTCTACTCCTTCGCTCCACTTAAATTTTACAGCTCTCTCAAAACCATCTACCGCATTATCATGTTGCTCTAATTCTCCAGACTCTTTATTGATCCAAAAACTGAATACAGGATCCTGACTCTTCATATATTCTAGTAATGAGTCTCTCATGTATCTGTCAGTTATTGGATTGCCGTCACCATCAACTGCATCAGAAGGAAAACTATCCTTGTAAGATGCAAATTGCTCTTGAAAGAGAGGATGAATCTTATCTACCAGACAATACCTACATGCCATGTCATATCTCGAAAGCGGGTTCTCTATTTCACCTGATTTTTCTTCAGTAAACCTCTGTCCTAAAATTGTGTTGTTCAATCTAGTACCTGACCAACAATTTTCATCGCGAAATATGTTGCATAAGAATTCTAATTTGCTGTCTTCTAGATGTTTCACTTGCCTAGTATAGGCTTTTACCCATCTTTCAATAGCTAAACGCTTTCCAGCAGCAATTTTAGAATCTATATATTTTATAACACCCTGTAATTTTTTAAGCACTGCAGCATGACGATCTGTTTTTCTTGGCATTGCACTCTCCATATAAAAATACTTACTGCATTATGCAAAAGTTAGAATCAAATATCAACACTAAATTTATCAAGAACAAGAAAAATTTTATGAAAAACATTTTCTATATTTAGATATTATGCGTTTAACTGATACGTAGAATTGGTGAGAAAATCAAACAGGCCATAGCGAGAATAGCGGAAGAGTTAGATATAGGCTCTAGACTAGTGGATAAAGAAATATAATAAGTTAAAAGTGGATAGAGCTTTAAGGGAGTTGCAATACTTAGGCTTTTTCCTTGAGTTGTTCAATTTCATCTATCGAAAGGCCGGTAGACTCAGCTATTAAGTTAACAGATACGCCAGCTTTCAGTAAGTTTTTTGCAACTTCAATTTTACCTTCAATTTTACCTTTTTCATGGCCGATTTGGATGCCTTCTTGTCTACCTTTTTCTTGGCCTACCTTAAGGCCTTCATCAAATTTTTGAGCTAAAGCAGCTACCTCATCCATTATGCGTTTTTTCATTTGTTCATATGCTAGTAACTCTTCTTCTGACCAATTAAACTTATTCATCTCTTCATAAGCTCGTTTTATTATTACGTCACTACCAACTATTTTATCTAGGTCTTCTTCGTTTGTTTCTGCTGCATATCGGAAAAAATAACACCATTTTTCTACTATATTTTCTAATTGGTCTTCTTTTGTCTTTGTAAATTTTGGTAATTCTATGAATACAAAGTAAAAATCCTTTAAGTCATGTTCAAAGCTATTTTGATCTAAAATGACATGATTAGATTTGTACTCAGCCTTATCTGGAAAAATAATACAATCAGCAACAGCAATAAAGATAATTTCCTTGAGATTATGATAATTACCACCTTGATCAGCTTGACTTGAGTAGGCTTTGGCAGCATAACATTGAGCACGTTTTTCGAAGCCCTTGGTCTTAGTGAACTGGTCAGGTAAGGAAGCAGTATTACTACTACCCCCTCCCTTAGAAA
>NZ_JAFEVH010000045.1:0-7560 GCF_048054155.1 Wolbachia endosymbiont of Nasonia giraulti | reverse complement strand
GGAAATTCTCACCAAAAAGCTAAATCGTATCAAATACAAGAAAAAGCCGCAAAAAGCATTCTAGCAGCACCAGAGTCTATAAGTAAAAAGGATACAGAAATTATAGAACCATTAGCAAAAGTCCGTGGTATTACAGTTATTGAAATGGCAAGAATAATTGAAGAAAAAGCAAAAAAAGCAGTAAAAGAAATAATTAAATGTGAAGAGTTGGAAGACATTACCAAGAAGAAAATTGCAGAAGCAAAAAGTAAAAATGAGCTAGAGAACTTACTAAACGATTTTAAACAAAAGATACAAAGAAATGGCTGAAGAATTTTTACACGGAGTAAATGTTATTGAGGTAACCTCAGGAGCAAAGACAGTACGTACAGCTAAATCATCAGTGATAGGTGTAATTGGTACTGCACCTGAAGCTGATGAGCAAAAGTTTCCGCTGAATAGACCAGTATTAATAGCAGGAAGCTTAAAAGAAGCAGCAAAGCTTGGAAAGAGTGGCAGTTTACCTTCTGCAATAAATGGAATATTTTCCCAAATTGGTGCAACAGTAGTAGTTATTCGAGCTAAAGAAAGTGAAAACAGCGATTCAAAGCTCAAAGAAAGTGAAACTATCCAAAATATAATTGGCGGTGTTGATAAAGAGACTGGAGAGTATCAAGGGATAGAGGCATTCCTCAGTAGTGAAAGTATAGTTCATGTGCTACCTAGAATACTAATTGCACCTCAATTTACTCACCAATTACCAGAAGATGGCAAAAATTCAGTGGTTTCAGCATTAATTCCTATAGCAGAAAAGCTGAGAAGCATAATAGTAGCAGATGGACCAAATACCAATGATGAAGAAGCAATCAAGTGGAGAAAAAGTGTAGGCAGCTCAAGAGTTTATGTTGTTGATCCGTGGGTTAAAGTATTTGAAGGGGAAGAAAAACCGGCAAGCCCATTTGTAGCTGGTTTAATAGCGAAAGTAGATAGCGAACAAGGATTTTGGCACTCACCTTCAAATAAAGAGATAAATGGTATTGTTGGAACAAGCAGGCCTATTGATTTTACGCTTGGTGATACAAATTGTAGAGCAAATCACTTGAATGAAAATGAAGTAACAACGATAATTCATCAAAATGGCTACAGGCTTTGGGGCAATAGAACATGTTCAGATGACTCAAAATGGGCTTTTTTGTCAGTGAGAAGGACTGCAGATTTAATCAACGATAGTCTACTTCGAGCTCATTTATGGGCAGTTGATCGCAATATCACCAAAACTTATATAGATGATGTGATTGAGGGGGTGAATTCTTACCTTGCAAGTTTAAAAGCGCAAGGAGCAATTATCAGTGGAAAATGTTATGCAACTCCCGAACTCAATACACCGGCAAATATTGCAAGCGGGAAAGTGTATTTTGACTTCGAGTTTACACCACCATATCCAGCAGAACAGATTACTTTTAGGTCACACCTGGTGAGTGGCGCAATATTGTAAAAAGGAGAAAGAGAAATGCTACCAAAGATTTTAAAGAATTTTAACATATTTGTTGATGGTCGTGGTTACGCAGGAAAAATAGATGAAATTACGCTACCAAAGCTTACCATAAAAACAGAAGAGTACCGTGCTGGTGGTATGGATATTCCAATAAATATTGACATGGGCATGGAAAAGCTTGAAGCAGATTTCACTTTTGCTGAATACGATACAGAGCTCTTTCGGCTATTTGGGTTGATAAATGGAAATTCGGTATCTTTGACGCTCAGAGGTGGAATGCAAGGTAGTGGAAGTAATGATATTGGAGCAGTAATAATCAATTTAAGAGGCATTTTTAAAGAATTTGATTTTGGTAACTGGAAACCTGCTGAGAAAGCAACGCTGAAATGTACTGTAGCTGCCCATTACTATAAACTTACTATAGGCGGTAATGAGCTGATAGAAATCGATGCTGAAAATATGATTAGAAAGATAAATGGTGTTGATCAGATGGCCTTGCTACAAACGATTCTAGGGATCTAATATGGTTGACAAAATTACATAAAAATGTTAAAATATAAGAAGTTGTAGGTATATAGTTAATATGGATTCTAAAGCTCATACAAATTCCATAGAGCAGCTAACTGGTTTACTTGTTAGTGTAGCACAATCTCAAGACAAGTCCGTTTTAAAGTTATTAACTGAATTAATGGAAGAAGAAATTGAAGATATGGAATTATCTAAGATTGCTGACGAACGCTATAAAGAAAAGAGGGTTAAACATCAAGATGCCTTCTGGGATTAAGCCTTACAATATAGACTATTCAGAATCTGTTATAAAGAAAGACATTCCGGCCCTTCCAGCAAAAGTAAAGTTAATGGTTAAGAAGGCAATAATGGAGCGTCTAACAGTTGATCCAATTGGACTTGGAAAGCCATTAAAGCATAACTTAAGTGGACAACGTAGTTTACGGGTGAGTACCTATCGTATACTTTATTATATAGATGTACCAGAACATACAGTAGTTATTACTTCAATTGAACACAGAAAAGATTCTTATCAAAGCTAATCCTATTTATAGCACCATACAAAAAAATTAGTTATGTAAAAGCCGATATAGACTTTTATTTAATTAACTTTTTAAGGAGGAACATGCAAGCTATAACACTTAATAACCCAATAACAGTTGATGGAATTTCTGTCTCAGAACTTACTGTTAGACGTCCAAAAGTTAGAGACTATCTTGCAATTGAACGCTTAAATGGTAGTGACCTTAGTAAAGAAGTAACTTTGACTGCCAATTTGACATCAGTTGCAAAAGAAGCAATTGAAGAGTTAGATATTGCTGATTATGTGAAAATTCAAGAGGTATTAAAGGATTTTTTTTCACCGATTATCCAAAAAACTTGAGATTAGAAGTATTAATGTTCAGCTCTGTTGTAGGAGGCGGGGTTGAACAAATACTTGATATGGAGATTAATGAATTTATCTTATGGCATAAAGCAGCGAGGAAGGTACAATGTCAACATTATCTATAAAAATCGGAGCAGTTTTAGATGGCAGTTTCAGTACTGTAATAAAAGGAAGTAGCAGTCAACTTACTCATCTTGGTGAGAATATAAGAAAGCTTGACTCATCTTTAAAATCAGTATCAAAGTTTAAGCAGTTAGGTCATGATGTTTTGACTAGCAAGAGGTCATGGAAAGGCTTTGAAGATCAAGTAAAATCTTTAGCTAAACAAATGAAGGCAATAGAGAAACCGAGCAAAACTTTAAAAGCAGAATTTGACAAGGCCAAAACCTCTGCAATAAAAGCAAAAGAAGCATATTTGAAAAAGAGAGATGCTTTGCATTCATTTAATGAAGAAGTAAGAAAAAGTGGAAGAAATATTAAGTACTTAGTAAGTGACCAACATAAACTTGGCTCTTCTATTGAAGTATTAAAAGGTAAGTATGGTAAGCTTGGATCTGCAATACGTAGTCACCAAAGTTTTTTAGCAAGCAAAGCACATTTTAAGTCACAAATTATAGAGACTATTGGGCTAGGGCTAACGCTTGCAGCTCCAGTTAAAGTTGCAATTGACTTTGAAAGTGCTATGGCTGATGTTACAAAAGTGGTAGATTTTAAAAAAGGAACGGATGAAGCAACTAAATTTGCAAAGAAGTTAAAAGAGATGTCACGTACTATACCATTATCAGCCGCAGAACTGGCACAAATAGCTGCAAGTGGTGGTCAACTTGGTATCAAGAAAGAAGATCTTTTTATGTTTACAGAAACAGTGGCAAAAATGTCTACAGCATTTGATATGTCTGCAGAGCAAGCAGGTGATTCTATAGCTAAACTCTCTAACGTTTATGGAATTGATGTTAGTAAAATGGAATACGTTGGTAATGTAATCAATCACTTATCAGATAACACTGCTGCCAAAGCAAAAGATATGGTTGAAGCTCTAGCAATAGTTGGTGGTACTGCAAAACAATTTGGTCTTGACATCAAGGAAACAAGTAGTTTAGTAAATGCCTTCGTTAGTTTAGGTAAACAACCAGCAAAAGCTGCAACTGCTATAAATGCTCTACTTAGTAAACTTCAGACTGCTGAAGAACAAGGAGGGGATTTTAAAGCAGCACTAGAGCAAATGGGCATAACTGCAGAAGAAATAGTACAAAGAATAAGCGAAAACGGCGAAGAAGCATTACTCTACTTTTTTCAAACTCTAAAGAAAATGGATAACCAGGAACGTTCTACAATCCTTATGAAACTTTTCGGTCAGGAATATCAAGATGATATTGCATTATTAGCTGGAAGTTTTAACAAATACGAAGATGCTATAAGGTTACTATCTGACACAGAAGAGTACAAGAGCTCGTTGCAGAAAGAATTTCAAAACCGTGTAGACACCACAGCCAGTAAATTACGACTTCTTCGCAACGCAATAGCTGAAGTTGGTATGAACCTGGGTTCAGTGATGCTGCCTACTTTAAAATCTATAGCTGAATTTTTACAAGAAAAAACTAGAAGCATAGCGTTATTTGCAGAAAAATATCCAACTTTAACCAAAGCAATCATGGGTACTGTAGCAGCCTTGATAAGTTTAAAAGTTGTAGCAGTGGGACTAGGATACGGATTTACATTGCTAGGAAGTACGATTTTTAGTCTGAAAGCAAACCTACTTGGAGTATTTTCATTTTTATCAGCTACAGTTTTTCCTGCAGTAGTAACAGGACTAAGAGCAGTAACACTCGCTATAATGAGTAACCCTATAGGACTTTTAATTACTGGACTTGTCACTGGCGCAGCACTTGTTATAACTAACTGGCAAAAGGTAAAAGACTTTTTCTCTAGCTTTTGGAAATCGATAATAAAACCCATAGAAGAAGCTTTTTCATGGATAGGTGAAAGTATATTTGGAAAAGTATTGGGAAATAGCCCACTGAAAGAGTTTGAAAAAAGAAAAACTGAAGTAAAAGCAGTGCACACTCCCCTAAAAAGTAATATTCTCAACAGTGGAAATCCTGTGCTAGGTAACAGTATAATTAAAGAATTTTCAAAGAGAAATAAAAATAGCTTCAGAGTCAAAAGCCTTATTGAGGAGAAAAAGTTTACAGAGAGCGATAAGATATTTGCAAGGAGTAAGTTTGAAAATAAAGAACAAAATAAAACTCAGAACATCACTAATAATTACACTATCAGCATTAAAGCAGAACCTAACCAAGATGTTCTTAGTCTTGCAGATGAAGTAATAAAAAGGATAAGAGAAAAGTCACGTGATGTTTTATTTGATACGGTAGAGACATTTTATTGATGCTATCTCTTGGTCCGTATAAGTTTGCTCCCACAAGTTTAAAGTATAGCAGAGAAAATCGTTGGAGCACGATTGAGTGTATTGAAAATATGCCACTATTACAAAATATCGGTCAAGGTGTAGAAAATATAGATTTAGAAGGAATGATTTATCTGCATAATCTCAACGTGCTAAATCAATTAAAGAGTGTGAAAGAAACTGAAAAACCACATATTTTAGTAGATAGTTTAGGTAATATTTTAGGACAATTCGTAATTACTAGGTTAGAAGAAAAGCAGATGTATTTTTTACCTAATGGACTACCGAGAAAAATTGAATTTAGTTTGAGTTTAAAAAGCTATAGATGACTATATACTATGTGAGTAAAGAAAATGAGATGTTAGATCTGATTTGCTGGAAACATTACGGATTTACTGATGGAGTAGTGGAATTAGTACTAGCAGAGAACTTGGGTTTGGCAGAATACGGAAGCTTTTTGCCCGCAGGATTAAAGATAAAGCTTCCTACTATTAAGAAAATAGTACAAAAGTCAAAATTAAAGGTCTGGGAATAAATGCAGCCAGATTTTATAATAGATAAATGTGAATCAATTAAAGATAGAGTTATATCATTGCACCTTACAGATGAATCAGGAATAATAGATGATGTAGTTGAAGTGTGTGTTGATTACAGGGATGAAGACATAGATATTCCGAATGAATTGAACATAGCACTAGGTTATAAGGAATTTGGAATCTTTCCAATGGGTATATATACAGTCAACGAAGTGACTATACAGGGTCCACCTAAGACTCTACTAATCAAAGCTCATGCAACAAATTTAAGAATATCTTTGAAGGCAAAAGTATCAAAAGAATGGCGCCAAATTACCATAGAAAACTTAGTAAAAGAAATAGCCCAAAAACATGGATATGGATACAAAGTCGCTGAGGAATTTAAGGATGTATTGATACCCCATATTAATCAGGCAGATGAAAGTGATATAAGTCTGTTAACAAAGATCGCAACAGAGCGTGAAGCAATGGCAAAATTAGCTGGTGGGTATATATTATTTATTTCAAAGAATATGGCAAAATCAGCCACAGGAAAAGCTTTAGGAACAACGACTATTAGACCTCAAGATACAATTAACTGGAAAGTGCATTTTACCGTACGTGATAAGTATAATTCAGTAGTGGCAAAGTGGCATAGCTATGAAAAGGGCGAAACTATTAAAGAAACAGTTGGTAGCGGCGAGCCAAGTTATATTATGTTAGAAATGTACTCAAATGCAGAATCAGCACTAAGTGCAGCAAATGCTAAGTTAAAACAACTAAAGCGAAATAATGCAGTATTGGATATCACTATACCTGGTAATCCAGAGTTATTTGCAGAAGCTAAACTTAATCCTATAGCTTTTAATCAAGCGGTAGATGGTGAATGGATAGTTAACAGAGCGGAGCATACTTTAAATAGCTCAGGTTACCTTACTATGTTGTCAGCATCTTTGAGTAAGTAATGTTAAGAAAAAAATGAGTAAATGATCTATTTAATATTAAGAAACTGTGTGCCAAATATGAAAAAAATAAAGTATAATGAAAGAGATAAACTACATTTCGTATGGTTCATACTATTAATAGTATGCGTTGTTATTACTTATTGCTATCAAAAATCTAAAGCTACAGATAATTATAACAAAACATTACAAGTGGCTACTAGTAATTGCAACTTAGGAATAGTAAAACTTTTAGTAAAGGATATGGTTCCAAACTTGAGTGGAACAACGTTACATTGTGCAGCAAGAAAAGGATGTTTAGACATTATCAGATTTTTAATAGAAGAGGAAAAAGTAAATATAAACGCACTTGATAGAAATGCATTTAAAAGAATAGCTTTACATCACGCTGCAGGTGAAGGACACCTAGAAGTTATTAAGTTTTTATTGGAGAAAGGCGCAAATCCTAATATTAGAGATATAGATGGAAAAAACCCAAGAGATGTAGCTGTGCTAAGATCACGGCACAATAAAGATAAACCATACGATGAAATTATACACTTGCTCTATAATGCTGAAAAAGAACATGAATCTGAGCAGTAATATTTCGTAACCGGAAACAAGAAGTAGTTGAAAGATTACACAGTTAGGAGAAACATGCAAAATCAAAAAATCCCAATTACAGTAATTATCACGTTATTAATACAAACAGTAGCATTTATATGGTGGTTATCCAAGCTAGACTCAAGGGTACAATTTCACGATAAACTTATTGAATATGGTTTAAGAGGTTGTCCGGAAACAAGTAAAAGGCTATAATATCTGAAATT
>NZ_JAFEVH010000044.1:0-7635 GCF_048054155.1 Wolbachia endosymbiont of Nasonia giraulti | reverse complement strand
AGATGACAGGATATTTGTTTCTAATTCTTTATAATCTACCAAACCAGTAGTTCTATTTGCTTGACTCATATCAAACCTCCATTTTTTATATCAATTTATTACTTTTTTTTCGGTTTGATACACTTTTTTGAACGTTCCCAATTTATCATTTTTTTGCTAACTTTAGTATTTTCTTCACGGATATTAAGAAGTGGGTTGTCTATTTCTATCTCATAAGAGCCATTTTCTTCTTTCTGGACTATAATTTTTTTTGAACTAATAGGGAAGTATCTATCATCATAGTCACTCTTGCCGTAAGAAGTACCTAGAGCAAGTAAATAGCTACAGATTGTGTCTCCGTGTAAAATAGTAGTATTGAGCTTTGCTACCTTGTCTCCAACTTCGCCATTAATTGGATCGTATGTATATACTTCTGCTCTAGATTTCTCACCTATAGCCTCCCCAAATTCTTTAGACGTTGATGGCTTGATAATGAATGATGGGAGCCAGTCTTTCCTTACATACTTGTTCAGTTCTATATCTCCCCCCCTACAAGATTACATTTACTTATACTTATTCGTGCTCCATCCTCAGTTTTTTTGAATATAGTACCATCTTTATCACAAAGCTCCAGCCTATGAAACTGTCCTTTCTCGCAAGGCAACACTTTTAAATAATTTGCATTTTTTCCCGTTACACTTGGGTAATTCCCATCGCCTAGCACATCAAAAACAAGCTGTTCTCTATCTCCTTTAAGTTGAAAATACCAAGCTGACTCGTTTACACCGCCAACTTCTTCACCAGTTTTTATTGATTTCACTATCGGTTTATCTCTGAATGTCTTAAAAATCTCACAATCTAATTTGCAACCAGACTCTGTTGCCTCTACTATACAGTGCTTTTCATAGTCCTCTTTTTTTTCCTTTATCAGACCTTCATAACTCAAGAAAAAGATTAACCCACAAAATAAAGCTAAGAAACACATGGCTTTTTTAATTACATTGAATAGGAAATGGGAGTAGAGAAATATACACTAAGAAATTTACTGAGAATCTATGATAAGTATGCTCAAGTTCAAATTTGTTCTTCAGGTAGTCAAAAACTGTTTCAATCATAAATTTCCTTCAGAAAAATTAATGCATTTTTCACACTCTATTTTTTCCTTGTGTATATATTAGCATACAAAAGTAAAGTTTTAATAAAATACTATTTAAGTAATCTCATCAGAGTCTGGTTTTCTGCATTAAGATTTTACACTAGCTTACTTGTACAAGCGAAATTTTTTGAACTTCAGTGTAATATTTTTACTCTATACTATTTTGTCTATCTTACGTTCTCTTCTCTCTTAATTTGCTATCTTTGCCAATCATAGTTAAGCTATTCCTTAATGGCAAAATCTAAGCTTAAATCAATTATTGAGATATTTTCTTCATCAAAATCTATTTCTTTTATTAATATACCAGTTAAAAGATCAGGTGGAGAAAGAACTGTTCTTTTATTACCAGCCCTCATTCCCACAACTCCAAGTTCTATAGCAAGTGGTATTTTTTTGTCACCAACCTTAAACTGCACTATTTGATCTTTGATTATATACTCACCATTATGTCTCTTTATGCTATATTGAACTGATATCTCATCGCCACATTTTACTCGTTTTCCAGTTTTGTTAATTAAGTCATTAAAAATCATTAGGTTATTTACTGAATCAGGATATTTATCTTTTACTTCAATCAGTTTGATGTAATAAGAGTTAAAACTCATTTTGTTGTCATCAGCAGCAATAGTAACTACACGCTCTCCGCCTTCTTTCATACCTATTACCCCTAAACTCACTTCTTTTAAGTAATCCTGACCTATTTTCAAATTGACATCAGTCGGAAGTAGCGTTGCTAGGTTGTTGGAGACTTTGTACATTTGTAGCAGAACTTCTTGGCCACAGAAAACTTTACTGCCACTACCTTCAGTAATTTCATAAAAGTTTATCATCTCTTCTTCTTTTTGCTGTGTTATTTCTTCTAAATATTCTGCTAACCCATGCTTTTCAATATAACGATCAAGAGCTGATTCAAGTATCGGCCTGACCAAATAACTTGCTATCATCTGTGTCAAACCACCATGTGTAGCATTTATTTCGTAAAGCTTTTCCCTTTTCTCTGGTTTATCTTTGTTTATATAAACAATCGTAATTATAAAAGCAGAAGCTAAAGTGAGAATCATTACTACAGAGATAAACATTTGTAATATAATTTTTCTAACCATCTTTTTTTACTTGATTCAATAAATCATATAAGTCACTAGTATTCCCTGAAAGCGTACTTAAATTATCTGAGGCCTGTTTAAAGAGACTATCTATATAGTTTTCCATTTCATTTTTTCCAAGCACGGACATTAAATTGTTTGTTTTATCTTGCTCATAATCTTCGATATCATCCTTGGCTTGAAAAATAAGCCCTAGATTTATTCCATAGTTATATAATGCTTCCCGCTCCTTGTCTGTAGCGCCTCCTATTATAGCCCCTATTTCACATGAAGCTGCAAATAGTTTTGCAGTTTTCATCAAATGAATTTCTTTTATTTTGTCAAAATCTGCACCTATATCTAAAATCTGCCCTCCCACCATTCCCTTCATTCCTATTGCTTGAGAGAGCACTTTTATGATCTCACAATTTAACAAAGATAATACCTCAAAAGCCAGGGTAAGTAATGCATCTCCGGCCAGTACTGCTGTTGCTTCACCAAATTTTTTGTGGCAGCTTGGCTGGCCTCTGCGGGTGTCACTGTTATCCATACATGGCAGATCATCGTGAATGAGGGAGTAAGCATGAATAAATTCAATTGCTGCTGCTGCTGTTATTGCTTTTTCAACCTTTATGTTGAATATCGACGAAGATGCTATAACTAAAAAAGAACGTATATGTTTTGCAGGAGCAAGAAGCACATAACGCATAGCTGATATAAGTTTATTCTCGCTATTTTCAGGTAAGAGCTTATTCACTTCTACAACAAGCAAATTTTTTGTTGTTTCGTCTAGCATTTTTAAATTTATTAACTATCGAGTGCTAAGAGATAGGAAGTTTTTAATAGTTTATATAATCATAAAAGCTATTGCAAACATCAAAATTTCTTATAACATCAGAGAATAGGTTATTTTTTAGTAAGAAATGAGCGAATTGGCAAAAAGCACTAGGGAAGATATAGAAGAAAAAGTAAAGAAGATTATACTAGAGCACATCAGTAAGGATGTAGAGGGATTTGGTAGTTCTTCAAAGCTTTCAGACCATGGCACAGATAGTTTAGATGCAGTTGAAATAATCATGGCAGCTGAAGAAGAATTTGGTATAGAGATTCCTGATGAAGATGCGCAAAAAATGGAAACTATGGAACAGATAGTTGAATATGTAGTAAACAAAGCAAACAATTGATGTTGAATGAGCAGAAGAGTAGTAGTTACCGGTGTTGGCTTAATTACTCCACTAGCAGCAGATGTTAATAACACCTGGTCAAAGCTGAAAGAAGGTAAATCTGGCATCAAAGCAATCAATACAGATAGGTTCGACTCTTCTGATCTTGCTTGTCAGGTTGCAGGGCAGGTGCCTATGCAATCCGATAACATTGAGCATTATTTTAATCCACCAGATTATATTTCTGAAAAAGACCTAAAAAGAACAGATCGTTTTATTCACTACGGAATTGCAGCAGCCGTTCAGGCAGTAGAAGATTCACTAATTTTGGAAAATAAAAATATTAATAAAGAGCGAATAGGTGTAGCTATTGGTTCTGGTATAGGTGGTCTTTCGTCAATTCAGGAAAATGTAATTACCATGCAGGAGAAGGGGCCTAGACGTGTTAGCCCATTTTTTGTTCCTGCAAGTCTAATAAATTTGATATCTGGTCATATTTCTATTAAATACGAATTTATAGGTCCAAATGACTCAGCGGTAACTGCATGTGCAACAGGTGCGCATGCGATTATAAACTCAGCAAGAGCTATAAAACTCGGTGAAGCTGACATTATGATTGCAGGCGGAGCAGAAAGTGCGTTATGCAGAGTTGGAATTGCAGGTTTTGCATCGATGAAGGCGCTATCAACTAAATTCAATGATAAGCCTGAAGAGGCCTCAAGGCCATGGGACGAAGAACGCGATGGATTTGTCATGGGCGAAGGGGCAGGTATATTAGTTCTGGAAGAATATGAACATGCAAAAAAAAGGGAAGCAAAAATATATGCAGAACTCACTGGATATGGACTCACAGGAGATGCGCACCACATCACAGCACCACATCCAGAAGGAAGAGGCGCACTTAAGGCAATGGAACTTGCTTTAAGGAGTGCACAAGTAAGCCCAAGTCAAATTGGGTATATCAATGCACATGGGACTTCAACAACACTTGGGGATAAAGTTGAAGTAATAGCAATGAAGCAGTTATTCGGTGACTATGCCTATAAAATACCTGTTTCCTCGACTAAATCTTCTATAGGACATTTACTTGGTGCCGCAGGAAGTGTTGAAGCAATATTTAGTATCCTTGCATTAAACAATGGAATTGTTCCACCAACTTTAAACCTACACAAACCTTCAGAAGGGTGTGATTTAAATTTTGTACCACTTAAAGCTCAAGAGCATAAAATTCAATATGCGCTTTCTAATTCATTTGGTTTTGGTGGTACCAACGCGTCTCTCATCTTTGGAAAGGTGTAGTTAATTATGCTATTTTGAATCGACTACGAAAATGTTATTCGAGTAGCTGAAACTGGAATCCAGTTAAATTGGTCAGCATAAAAGTAATGTTGAAATATAACATTTTGATGATGAAATGGATCCCAGTGTCAGCTACTCGAATGACAGAAGAAGAAAAAGCAAAATTTTGCCTTTTACGGCTAACCTATTATACTTACTTGATAAGTTCTATCGCTTGATTAAATGCATAAAATATTAGTAAGAAGTAACCATAAGCCCTTGATTGGAAAAATCAAGATTAATGGTTCAAAGAATGCCGTCCTGCCAATAATGGCGGCAAGCTTGTTTAGTAATTCTTCAATAACTTTGCATAACGTACCTGATTTAATTGACGTGCATTTGATGTCTGAGCTGCTTAAGAGTCTTGGTGCAGAAGTAAATTTTATATGCAATAAAGACTATAAAGCAAATCATACTTTGGAAATTGACTGTAGCAATATCAATAACTATTTAATATCACATGAAATTGCAAGCAGACTGCGAGCATCTTTTTTAATGCTAGGTCCAATGCTCAGCAGATTTGGTAAAGTTTCAACAGTATTTCCCGGTGGATGTAATATTGGAAAACGTCCTGTTGACATGCATATCAAGGCACTCGAAGAAATGGGAGCTAAAATTGAAATTGATAGCTGTAATATAACTGCAACAACAAAGGGGAAATTGCAAAGCAAAGAAATAACATTTGAAAAAGTAAGTGTTGGCGCAACAGAAAACATAATCATGGCAGCAACACTTGCAGAAGGAGTAACAACAATAAACAATGCCGCAACGGAGCCGGAAGTTCTTGATTTAATAGAGTTTCTAAAAAAAATGGGTGCCAATATTGAAGTTAATAATACAAAAATCACAATAGAAGGTGTTGAAGCATTAAATGGGTGTGAGCATAAAATAATACCAGATCGCATAGAGGGCGGTACTTATGCTTTGGCTGCTGTCATTACCGACGGCGAGCTAAAGTTAGAAGGAGTAAGTTTGTCTGATATAGAATGCATTGCAAATGAATTGAAGACTATAGGAGCCAGAGTTGAGTTACATGATGATGGTATTATTATTTCTAGAAAAAATGGCCCTATTAAATCTGCTCATGTTGCAACAAATCCATATCCTAACTTTCCCAGCGATATGCAACCACAACTAATGTCTGCTATGTGCATTGCAGATGGAATATCAATCATTGAAGAGAATGTTTTTGAAAGTAGATTTGCACATGCGAATGAGTTAAGAAAATTAGGTGCTAATATCAGCATCGAAAAAAGTAAAGCTACTATAAGTGGAACAAAGAGTCTATCTGGAGCTAATCTGCATGCTAATGACTTAAGATCAACCGCAGCTTTAATTCTTGCTTCTTTGGTGGCTAAAGGAGAAACTATAATAAATAACTCACATCATTTATGGAGAGGCTATGAAGCAATGGACGAAAAACTCAATTCGTGTGGAGCCGATATTTCCTTGAGGACATGTTATGAATAAGCGAACTACAGTAAAAGAGATAGATGAAATTCTATACGAAGAACATAAGGCGTTAGATCATGGATTTGTTCGAGTAATTGATTATATGGGCTCTGATAGCGCCATAGTTCAAGCTGCTCGTGTTTCTTATGGAAAAGGAACAAAACAGATAAATCAAGATGAAGCGCTTATAAAGTATTTGATGAGACATCATCATACAACTCCATTTGAAATGTGTGAAATTAAGTTTCACGTGAAACTTCCAATTTTTATTGCAAGACAGTGGATAAGACACAGAACTGCAAATGTGAATGAATATTCCGGAAGGTATTCGATACTTGATAATGAATTTTATATACCAGAACAGGTTGCAAAACAATCTGATAATAATAAACAAGGCAGCGGTGAAGCTTTTGACTCAAGTACTTCAAAAGAAATAATAGATTCCCTAATAAATGATTCTAATTTGGTATACTCTCATTATGAGAAATTTATTGAACAGGGCCTTGCAAGGGAAATTGCCCGAACTAATCTAACACTTAATTACTATACCCAATTTTATTGGAAAATTGATCTACACAATCTTCTTCATTTTCTAAAGCTCAGAGCTGATAAGCACGCCCAATATGAAATTAGAGTCTATGCAGAAATTATGTTGGACATAGTGAAGAAATGGGTTCCGCTGGCCTATAATGCTTTTGTTGAATACTCCTTAAAATCAGCCTGCATTTCAAAAACTGGTCTTGAAATAATTCGCAAGCTAATTAAAGGAGAAAATATTACTAGAGAAGAAAGTGGCATTGGTAAAAGAGAATGGGATGAGCTGATGTCTATACTTGGTAAATAATCTTGAAGATAAATGTATAGTTGTTATTTACATAGCGTTTGCAGGATAGCTGTACAAAACCCAAACCAGTCACAGCTGTACGAACATTTTGGTAATTTGCATAGTAGATGATGTCATTCCAGTTCTTATTATGCAACCACCAGGCGTACTCATTTACAGTTAAGTTTTTTGAATGCCAGTGTTTCTTTCTCCTGTCATTCCAGTGCTTGACACTGGAATCCAGGAATTTTGATTCTAAATTGGGTATTGGTCTTAAATTAAAATAAACGTTTGTGATGAGATTATATGAACACTGGATCCCAGTGTCGGGGCACTGGGATGACAGGAGAAGGAAATGCCGGAATGGCAGGAGAAAGAAACACTGGGATGACAGTGGAAGATCTAATTCCTTATATCAATTAATTCTCATCCACCTTTTATGTTACATAAACTCATCACTTTTATAGAACATCTCATTAAAATCATTCAAAATTCCAAAATCTTGGGGAACGTTCAAAAAAGTGTGTCAAACCGCATTTTCAATTCAACTCAATTTTTAACCTACCAGGAAAAAAGATATCAAGTTGAGACATAGTTAAAGCCCAATTAGGCAAAGCAGTAATCCACTTTTGCTCTACCTTT
>NZ_JAFEVH010000043.1:0-7844 GCF_048054155.1 Wolbachia endosymbiont of Nasonia giraulti | reverse complement strand
TTTTTATAAACGGTGTTAATGCTCCATCTCTTCCTGTCAATGGTCTTCCTTCTCGTATAGATGACAGGATATTTGTTTCTAATTCTTTATAATCTACCAAACCAGTAGTTCTATTTGCTTGACTCATATCAAACCTCCATCTTTTATATCAATTTATTACTTTTTTTTCGGCTTGACACACTTTTTTGAACGTTCCCAAATCCACCCAAAAATGATCCTATTAGAGAAAAAGGTTTAATCAGTATACCAAACAAACTACTAAAAAAAGAGCTTGGCTGTTCTTCATTTGTTGATGATTCACTTTGTGGACTAACACCATTTTGTGTAAGTGTTATGTCAATAGAATGTCCATTATCAGCAGCTTCAATTTTTACATCACTTTCTTCTTCTGCACTGATCTCCTGTTGTTCTTCCTTTGGGTCTTGCTCTTGTGTAACTGGTTGGACATTACCTTCTTGTCCAGCATCTTCCTCTTGATCTCCTTCACTATCTGTCGATACTGAACTGTCATCAGTTTTTTCTGCGGCTTTTTTTAATAGAGCTTTTATTTCTTCTGTTTTAGCTAAATCAAAAGGAGTTTTTTCATCCTTGTCTTTTACATTGATAGCGATTCCGTCTACTGCTAATAGAATTTTTACTATGTCTATATGACCATTTTTAGCAGCATAATGTAAAGGGGTCTTTTCACTTTCATCTATTGCATTAACATCTGCCCCCTTATCTAGATCATCTTCTAGCTGCTGAGAAAAACTGTCCCCAAGCTTAGCAAATAAGTGTAAGGGAGTCGCTTTATATAATTCTAGTTTAATTTCATTAACACCATTGGGTTTGTTAAAATATATTACAGAACTAAATCTTGTTTTATTATTTATATCGGTACCAATCTTTATGAAGTCTAAATCATTTTTAACAAAATCTTTTCCTGATGATTGGTAATGGTCAATGACTTGCTTTTTTATTGACTTATGAGATCTTTTAATATTTTCTATAATTTTATTTACTTCTTCTTGTGAAAAGCTGAAAGCTAAAGGTTCATAATCTTTATAATCATCAGAAATTGTCGCTTTGAAAAGGGTATAAACTTTATTGATTTGTCTTGAAGATATTTCTTTTTGTGAAAAGTTGAAAGCTGGAGGATACACACTGTAATTAAAACCTTCATATTTAAACTCAAGTGGCCCAGTTCCAATAAATTTTAGATTATGATCCTTTGTTAGTTGTGATAAAAAATTTTTCCATTTACTTTCATCAAACTCGTTGTAACGAGGCCATGAGTAAATTAATACTTTATCTCCAACATCTCCAAATTGTACATGAATACTGTTTGGTTGTTTGAATATATCATTATATTCTTTTCCAAAATCATAGGTGTTAAGAACCTCAACTGACATATTATGAACATCATTGCTGATATATTTTAAGAAGATTTCCCTAACTTTGTGAGTCTTTTCAGCTAATCGAACTTTCTCACCCTGATTTAGAGAGCTGTTAAAATGTGTATAATCAATAAAATTGCCACTCATCTGCACTTTTCTATAGAAATTGTATTATCATGGTACAGTTGCTAATAATCAATGAACTCTGCAGATAAAGTTCTCTGGATGCCAGCACCACATACCGAAATTACACCTTCATAAGGTTATATAAGAAATCTATTGTAATCAGCCTTCTCTGTGTTTTTCAGTATATTTAAGTAAACTATATATAAGAATTGCAATTATAGAACATGCAACTGTTAACAGTAAATTTGGTAAAATACTATAGTGAAAAAATTTTCCTACTATATATATTCCAATAGCTCCAAACATCATATTGCAGAATGAGAGGACTGCACTACCAAGCCCTATACCCTTGATTGTTTCTAAAGCAGAAGTTACGTTATTGCTGATTACGAGTGCAAGCCCGATATTGCTCGGAATCCAAAGAACTTGAAGAATAAGTACACTTAACTTGTTTGTGAGATAAAAATATACCAATAAACCATCCGATATCATCGGTAATACCAAACCTATTATTAACATCTTGCTCACTCCTATTTTTGGTACGTACCTTCTATTAATTAAAGTTCCAATTATGTAAAATATAACTATGATTGATATGAGATAGCCAAAATATTGTACTTCAACGCCCATTGATTCAAATATGAACGGGTAGTTAGCAATGTATGCCCAAAGCCACATGAAAGTTAATCCATGAATGGCTGAAAACCCAAGGAAACGATAATTCTTAAATATTAATATATACTGCTTGAAGATATTAATACTGGCTTTACTTTTATTTACGGTCAGCGTTTCTTGTAGCTTCAAGTAAATAAAAATGAGCATAATAATTGCGGCAAGTGATATGATAAAAAACAAAAACTTCCAACTATAACCATGTGAAATTATATAACTGCCTACCACTGGAGCTATTCCAGGTGAAAGTGCTACTATCATATTTAACTTTGAGATTACTCTTGAGTATTCACTACCTGAGTACATATCCCTGATTGCTGCATATCCGACAACGCCTGCAACACCAGCTCCAGCTCCTTGTATAAACCGGATTAATATTAAAAGTATAATATTATCAGCTATACAACATACAATACTTGCCAAAGTAAAAATTGTCATACCAATCAGCATTATTAGGCGCCTGCCATAATAGTCTGACAATGGGCCATAAATTAATCCAGATATTGCAATTCCTACTAAATTTAAACTGATCGTAAGCTGCGCTATATTACCTTTCACCTTAAAATAGTTGGCAATACTTGGCAATGCAACTGAGTATAAGTCTGTTGCCATGTCAACAACTGCTACAGATAATATCATAATAAGGGAGATGATATTTTGTGAAAAAGCTGTCGACACTAATGATTTACTGGATTAAATATGTTTAATTGTAGTATATTTTTCTCATTAGTATATTAATTTAACTGCTAAAGTTTAAAATAATTATGTAAGCAATCTCTATATAAAATATGGATAAATCACAACTGGTTAAAGAGGTTTTCGATTCTGTAGCAAATTGCTACGACATCATAAATGATATAATGAGCCTTGGAATGCACAGGCTATGGAAAGAGAAGATGGTAAGTAGTGTGAATTTTAAAAAGCACTCCAAGGTTTTGGATATTGCTGGAGGAACCGGAGATATAGCTATAAGAATAGCAAGAGGGGAGCCAAGTGCTCAAGTTACAGTATGTGATATAAATCAAAACATGCTGGACAAAGGGCGTGATAAAGCTATAAATTCAAATCAGCTAAATTTCAATTGGGTATGTGCAAATGCAGAGAGTTTACCATTTGAAGATTCCGAATTTGATTATTATACAGTAGCTTTTGGTATTCGAAACTTTTCCGACCGTAAGAGGGCTTTAAGTGAAGCATATAGGGTACTAAAGCCAAATGGACAATTTGTCTGCTTGGAATTTGCCCCTATGCATTATCAAAATGAGATATTCACCAAATTTTATGACTTATACTCATTTAAAGTAATTCCTAAAATTGGTAGCATAGTTGCTAAAGATAAGGGTTCTTATGAATACCTAGTAAGAAGCATAAGAGAATTTCCAACTCAAACTAATTTTAAAATGGAAATTGAAGAGGTAGGCTTTAAGAATGTTGAGTTCTATAATATGAGCTATGGAATAGTGGCGTTACACATTGGAACAAAATAAACTCTGGTCTATTCAGTAGTTTTTTTGCTAACTTTCTGTAATTTCGCAGCGTTTTTCCTTGAGTAGAAATCAAGCTAAAGTTTCTTGAACGTATTGCTCTAACGAAGTACACTGTAAACTAATATTGTAACTTTTTCCTGAAGCTAAATACTTAACTTTAAAATAAAATGCGATCTAACATTAAGCAGCTATTTTACTATATAAAACCTAGTCTACATTATTTTACCGTAGCTTTTATTGCAGTTCTATTTTCAGCTTTAACGATTCTTCTTTTTGGTAGGGGCTTAAGCAACATAATTGATTCTGGCGCAGAGCATAACTTTACTACCAAGCTCGTAGTTGCAATACTGATAGTTTTAGGCATTTCTTTCACTGCATTTATTCGGTTATATTTCATTGGCATTGGCAGCGAAAAAGTTGTCGCAAGAATCAGATATGACTTATATAGCAGTATTACTGATTTACAACCAAGTTTCTTTGAGAATACAGGTGTGCAAGATGTTATCTCAGCACTCATTACTGATACCTCTGCATTGCAATCGATAATAAACAGCAGCTTATTGACAATATTGAGGAATGCAGTGGTACTAACTGGTAGTGTTGCAATGCTGTTATACACAAATCTACATTTAACCGCATATGCAGCTGCAATAATACCCATACTGCTCATTATCATGACTTCACTTGGAAAAAAAGTTCGCAATTATGCACGCTTTGCTCAGGATAAATTAAGTGAGCTTGCATCATTTAGTGAGGAAAATTTTAGATCTATAGTAACCATTAAATCATTTGTACTAGAAGAAAATGAAAAAATTCGTTTTCAGAAACATCTAAACTCAGTATCAAAATCATACGTAAAATTAGTACTCTTGCGTGCTATTTTAGTAACTCTAGTTATCACGTGTGTGATAGGTTCGCTAGTTATTTTGCTTTTTTTTGGAATAAAAGAAGTCTTAAGTAATAATATGACCATTGGAGAACTCTCCTCATTTGTGTTTTATTCAGCGCTTGCGGCAGGAGCTATAAATAATTTGAGCGATAATATCAGTGATTTACAACGAGGTCTTGGAATAGTAGAGCGTTTATTTGAATTTAAAAATATGAAAAGCTCTATATTAGATAGTGATAATCCTATAAGGATCAATAGTGTTCAAAAAGGAATTTCGTTTAATGATGTAACATTTTTTTATGCTGATAAGCCAGCATTAAATAACGTATCATTTTCTATAGAGGCAGGCCAATCAGTATCAATTGTTGGACCATCTGGCAGTGGCAAGAGCACCATTTTAAAGCTTTTGCTCCGTTTTCACGATCCAAGTGAAGGCAGTATTACTATCGATGGACAGAATATTAAGACAATTGCGCTAAATGACCTAAGATCGCTGTTTGGCTTAGTACCACAAGATCACATGATATTTTCTTGCTCAATAATGGAAAATATACTATACGGCAAACCGGGTGCTGAATATGAGGAAGTCAGGCAAGCAGCTATTAGCGCTTATGCGATGGAATTTATTGATAAACTGCCGGATAAATTTGATACATTTGTAGGAAAAAGAGGACTGAAGCTTTCTGAAGGACAAAAACAACGCATCATAATAGCAAGAGCAATACTAAAAAATCCTCAGGTTTTAATACTTGATGAAGCAACTTCCGCCCTTGATTATAAAAGTGAGAACCTAGTTCAAAAAGCACTGAGTAAATTAATGCAAAACAGAACAACAATTATAATTACACACAGACTATCAACCGCACTCAAAACTGACAAGATTATAGTGATTAATTGCGGGAAAGTGGAAGAAGTCGGTACTCATGATTCTCTAATGAGTAAAGATGGGCTGTATGCAAAATTGGCGAAGATATAGTAAAAACTGAAGGAAAATTTGAGTCATACTTGTTGGTTGTTATGCTGAATTTGGCAATCTGGTTATTAAATCTTTAATTATTTTGACCTATAATAGTTCTATAATATTTTTAGAGAGAGTTTTTATGACTTACAATTCTTTTTTACCTACAGGCGTTCCTTCCAATACAGTATGCGTAACTAACTATGGTTGATCATGTAATGATCAGGTTAATAAAGAAACTTTAGGTAAAATAAGGGAGGAAATGCAAAAGGAACTAAAGGAGTATCTAGAACTTCAAATTGGTAATCAGAATAAAGAAAATGAAGAAAAAGTTTATCAAAAAGTTCTAGACAAAATAAAACTTGAATTAGCGAAGATTACTGAAGGTAAAGATATGAAGGAAGTTCTTTCAGAGCTTGCAATAACAGTCAATCTAGAAACCGGTGAAATTCTTAATATCACTAACGGAAAATCAACAGGTAAGACCTACTTAGAGTGCGTAGAAAATTTTGCGGGCCTAGGAGATGATGTCATTATGATTGATTCAAAAGGTAAGCTTAATGCTGACTGTAAAGACAATGTTTTATGCAAGGAGTGTGTAGAAGCAATAAACTCTTCTATAGTTGTTGGGAAAAGTTTTTCTACTGTGCAAGAAGAAACTCTTCTTGATGGGATATTAGTATTACCAGAAATAGTTAATCTTATATAAGAGTGCTGAGAGATGTACGTTTTTAGGTTATATACCTAACTCTGAATATATCTTTATAGATATTTGAAAGTATCATATAGATAGAGTACCTATATTTGCTAATTAATTTTTATTTAACAGGAGAAAAATATTATGTCAAAAAATAATTCTTTTTACCAAAATCAACAAAGCAAAAGTTATTCAACTTCCCGACCATTATCATTTAAAATTTTCAAAAAAGAAGATCCTAACCGTGAGATTGATGAGAAGACTAAAAATGAATTAAAAGAAAAGATTAATGATGAGCTAGAGAAAGATCTCTTACGTGAGATTGATGAGAAGACTATAAATGAATTAAAAGAAAAGATTAAGGATAAACTAGAGAAAGATCTTAACCGTGAGATTGATGATAAGGCTATAAATGAATTAAAAGAAAAGATTAATGATGAGCTAGGGAAAGATCTTAACCGTGAGATTAATGATAAGACCAAGAATGAATTGAAGGAAAATATTAAGAATGAACTGAAGAAAGATCTTAAGTGCGAAACTTGCGAAATTGATGATAAGACTAAGAATAAATTGAAGGAAAATATTAAGAATGAACTGAAGAAAGATCTTAAGTGCGAAACTTGTGAAATTGATGATAAGACCAAGAATGAATTGAAGGAGAATATTAAGAATGAACTGAAGAAAGACCTTAAGTATGAAATTGATGATAAGACTAAGGAGGAAATAAAAAATAAAATAAAAGATGAGATAGATTGTAAGTGTGATCAGAATAAGACTTCTAATGAGGAAAAAGATAAAGGGAAAGGTGAAACTGTCGATAATGGAAGTAAAGGAGCCATAGAAAGTATGCTGATAACTGAAAAACATGCTACTGATAAGGATAACTGTTTAGGTTATGCAGGATATTATAAATCACGCGGTGAGGTCGGTCAGCCTGGTTGGGTTACAAAAGATCTTTTGAAGCAATTTCTCCCTGACTTAATGAGCAATAAAGAGATTGTGGATCATTTTTACACGAAAAATGCTAAACAGTATTATGCAGACAATTTTGCTATCACTTTTGAAAGCAAAGAAAATACCAAGTGCGGAAGCAACATAAACTACACATGGGCTGCGCCAAGCAATATGTGGTGTAATAAAGGAGGTAAAACAGGGGATGCTGGGTTAAGATGTCCAAAGGAGTTTCAGAGTGATAAAACGAGTGTTTGTTGCCCTTCCACTGCACCTTATGCGGATTATATATACAGTAAAAATTTCTTTCTCAATGATAGGTGTCCTAATTTAGTATTAAACCTTAAGGGAAAGGAATTAGAAGAATGTGCAGGTAAAACTATAGTTGCAAAATTAAAATCACCATTGATAATTCTTGATTATTCTAAGAAAATAATAGACAAAGATGGTAACAACACTGGAATATACTACTCTCAATTAAAACCTCACTTAAATCCTGATGGTACAATGAAAGACTGTGGAAGTAATGCAAAATGTCAGGAATACGCGGGAACGTTCAAAAAAGTGTGTCAAACCGAAAAAAAAGTAATAAATTGATATAAAAAATGGAGGTTTGATATGAGTCAAGCAAATAGAACTACTGGTTTGGTAGATTATAAAGAATTAGAAACAAATATCCTGTCATCTA
>NZ_JAFEVH010000042.1:0-8008 GCF_048054155.1 Wolbachia endosymbiont of Nasonia giraulti | reverse complement strand
ACTGGAATCATCATATAGATCAACTAAAGTAGCAAATCTTGGTTTAATTTCTTTCTTAATATGAAAATGATTTAAAGCTTTAAGCGCGTAGTTGCCTGAAATTCTGATTACTGCAACTCCTGACTTACCAAATACGGTCGACAAAGCGAAAATAGTTTCATTTGTGTTTGTCATTATTTATATAAACTACTTAGCAATTTAAAAGACTTAATCTAAAAGATTTTGACTTATTTTGCTAATTTATATTAATGCAGTATTAGTAAACATATTGTATAGAAAAACTGTCAGGTAAAAATATTTATTTTGAAAACTGATAATATGATTTATAATGACTGACACAAGTTTTAAATATTTTATGCTCAAGAAATTAGCTTGGTACTGGTCTTTTGTAGAGTTAATTAAAGGGTTTGTTATTACATTAAAATATACGTTTAAGCCAAAGGTTACTTTGAGGTATCCTATAGAGAAGGGCCCTTTAAGTCCAAGGTTTCGTGGTGAGCATGCGTTGCGTAGGTATCCAAATGGTGAAGAACGATGCATAGCTTGTAAGTTATGCGAAGTTATCTGCCCTGCTCAAGCAATAGTTATTGAAGCAGAGGAAAGAGAAGACGGTAGTCGCCGCACCACACGCTATGATATTGACATGACAAAATGCATATATTGCGGATTTTGCCAAGAAGCATGTCCAGTTGATGCAATTGTGGAGGGTCCTAACTTTGAATTTGCTACTGAAACAAGAGAGGAGCTAATGTACAATAAAGAAAAGCTATTGCGTAATGGTGAAGTTTGGGAAGAAGCAATTGCACTCAGGTTAAAAAAGAATAGGCCGTATTATTAACTAGGTATGTCAACAATTAAAATTTCTTACAGCAAGTATGTAATAGATCTCTTGTACAACTGTTATTTAACTGAAAGATCAGTAGCTCACCTTTTGGTGTCATTCCAGCGCGTGACGCTGGAATCTAGAAAAGAAAGAAACATGGATCCCAGTGTCAAGCATTGGGATGACAAAAGGTCTAATGAATGATAAAAGTTACCTTTTTAGCCGAACAAAAAGTAAAAGAATACAGTGGTAGAGTCACTGGCTTTGATATATTACAACCGGATGCTTTGAGAGAAGCAATTGCCTTTAAGGTAAATGGTGAGTTGTATGATCTCTCACGTGAAATTGAATCTGATACAGAGATAGAGGTAATACAACTGAGTGACGAAGCGGGTTTAGATATAATAAGGCATGATGCTGCTCATATAATGGCGCAGGCAGTAAAAGAGCTCTTTCCTAATACTCAGATTACTATCGGGCCAACAATTCAAGATGGTTTCTACTATGATTTTGCTACAGATCGTACCTTTACCACGGACGATCTTACTGCAATAGAAAAAAAAATGAAGGAAATTATAAAAAGTAACCACAGATTCGTCCGAGAAGTTTGGACTCGTAAGCAGGCAATTGATTTCTTTAGTGATATAGGTGAAAGATACAAGGTTGATATTGTCTCATCAATACCAGAAAACGAAAACCTAACTGTTTATAAACAAGGCAACTTTGTAGACCTATGTCGTGGTCCGCACTCACCATCAACTGGCAGAGTTAAAGCGTTTAAACTTATGAAAGTAGCAGGTGCATACTGGCGTGGCAATTCTAAGGGCCCAATGTTGCAAAGAATATATGGCACCGCGTGGAGAAATAAGGATGAATTAAATACTTATCTTAAACGTCTGGAGGAAGCAGAAAAACGCGACCACCGCAAAATTGCTAAGGATATGGACTTATTTCACATTCAAGAGGAAGCTGTTGGGCAGATTTTTTGGCATGAACAGGGATATACTTTATATAATGTTCTTGAGTCTTACATCAGAAAAAAGTTAATGAACAATGGCTACTTTGAGGTAAAAACACCTATTTTAGTAAGCAAAGAGCTGTGGGAAAAATCGGGACATTGGGATAAGTTTCGTGAAAATATGTTCATTATCGATGAATCTGAAAGTAAAAAGCTAGCAATAAAACCCATGAATTGCCCTTGTCATGTGCAGATTTTTAATTCTCACATCAGAAGCTATCGTGATTTACCGATACGTATGGCAGAGTTTGGCACATGCCATAGAAATGAAAGCTCAGGCTCATTGCATGGACTGATGCGAGTGCGTGGTTTTACGCAAGACGATGCACATATTTTTTGTATGGAAAAACAAGTGAATTCTGAAACTGTAAAGTTTTGTGACCTTTTAAAAGAAGTATATTCAGAACTTGGGTTCAATGAAATTTCTGTGAAATTTTCAGACCGTCCAGATACTAGATCAGGTAATGATGAAGTGTGGGATAGAGCTGAAAGAGCACTGCTTGAAGCAGTTAAAGAAGCAGGGCTTAGTTATGAACTTAATCCTGGTGAAGGTGCATTTTATGGTCCAAAGTTAGAGTTTGTTTTGAAAGATGCAATAGGTAGAAATTGGCAATGTGGAACGTTGCAAGTTGATTTTATTTTACCGGAGCGGCTTGGAGCTTTTTATATAGGAGCAGACGGGCACAAGCATCACCCTGTCATGTTACATAGGGCAATTCTTGGAACTTTTGAGCGTTTTATTGGAATTTTAATAGAAAATTATGCAGGAAAATTTCCAGTTTGGCTTGCTCCAACACAGCTTGCTATTCTGACCATTACAAATGAGGCTGACGGTTATGCTACAGAAATCAGCAACGTTTTAAAAGAACAAGGTGTGAGAATCAAAACTGATTTGACCAATGAAAAAATTAGCTATAAGATACGTTTGCATAGTTCAAGTAAGGTACCTATATTATGGATCATAGGCAAAAATGAAGTTACAAATAAAACTGTGTCAGTGAGAAATTTAGGATCGGAAAAACAGGGGTCTTTTTCCTTGGAGAATGCTACTGAATTGCTGTTAAAAATTATTAATTTGAATTAATGGAGCTAAAATTTGCAAGTCAAAAAGAACAATAAAAACAGAATTAATGAACTCATCACAGCTAAGGAGGTACGCTTAGTTGATCATAGTGGTGAAATGGTCGGAATTGTTCCAATAGAACAAGCTTTGGAAGTTGCACAAAGTGTTAATTTAGACTTGGTAGAAATCGCACCTGATTCAACTCCTCCAGTATGTAAGATTCTGGACTATAGCAAACAAAAGTATGATATAAAAAAGAAGGCAAGTGAAGCAAAAAAGAAACAAAAAACATTAACTATAAAAGAAATTAAACTGGGTCCTAATATTGGTGATCACGACTACGAAACAAAATTGCGTCAAGCAAGGGATTTTCTTGTGCATGGACATAGAATTAAAGTCACAATGAGATTTAGAGGGAGAGAGCTTATAAACACTGAAGTTGGACTGAAAAAGTTAGAACGGCTAATTAGAGACGCTGAAGATATTGCAAAAGTAGAATTAGCACCTAAAAGGGAAGGAAATCAATATTCTTTAACTTTAGCTGCTAAGTAGTAAAATCATTTAAAAGTATAAGTTAAGTTACTATCCTCTCTTCAATTATATGACGAAAATGTCTGATTAATCCTTGAACTGGCCAAGCTGCAGCATCGCCAAGTGCACAAATTGTATGCCCTTCTATTTGAGTTGTAAGGTCAAGTAGCTTATCTACTTCACCAGGTTTAATATTTCCTGCTACCATTCTTCTCATAATTCTCCACATCCATCCAGTGCCTTCACGGCATGGTGTACATTGTCCGCAGGACTCATGCATATAGAAATGTGATAATCTTTCTATTGCAGCTATTATGTCAGTTGATTTATCCATCACTATTACAGCAGCAGTACCAAGCCCTGATTGTGCAGCCCTTAATGAATCAAAATCCATTTCAATAGTATCACATATAGATTTTGGAATTAATGGGACTGAAGACCCACCAGGTATTACAGCAAGTAAATTATCCCAACCTCCTCTCACTCCACCTGCGTATTTTTCAATTAATTCACGCAGTGAAATTCCGAGCTCTTCTTCAACATTACATGGATTATTTACATTCCCTGAAATGCAAAAGACCTTAGTGCCAGTATTATTTGGTTTACCCAGAGATGCAAACCACTCTCCTCCGCGATTTAGAATATCTGGAACCATGGCTATAGTTTCAACGTTGTTTATTGTGGTTGGGTAGCCAAAAAGTCCAACACCCGCAGGGAATGGAGGTTTCATGCGAGGAAAGCCTTTTTTTCCTTCAATTGATTCAAGTTGAGCTGTTTCTTCTCCACATATATAAGCTCCTGCACCTCTGTGAATGAATACATCAAGATCATAACCTGATTTGCAGGCATTTTTTCCAATTAAGTTTTCTTTATAGGCTTCCTCAAGTGCCTTTTTTAGAACTAAATATTCATTATAAAATTCACCCCTGATATAAATATATGCAACTGATGCGCTGATCGCTCTGCCAGCTAGAAGAATTCCCTCAAGTAACTTATGTGGCTCATATCGTAATATATCTCTATCTTTACACGTACCAGGTTCTGACTCATCTGCATTGACTACTAAATACGCTTTTGAAGGATTTTTAGGCATAAAGCTCCACTTAAGGCCAGTAGAAAATCCTGCACCCCCTCGACCTCTCAAGCCAGATTTCTTTACTTCCTCAATGATTTTTTCTGATCCTAAATCCAGTAATTTCTTTGTTTTTTGCCAACTACCACGTTTTTTTGCACCCTCAAGTAGTGGTGTTTCTTTACCATTTAAGTTTGTGAATATTTTGTCCTGTTCTTTTAGCATGCTTTTAAGATTCTAAGTGATCCCGACGCGATTCGAACGCGTGACCCACTGATTAAAAGTCAGTTGCTCTACCGGCTGAGCTACGGGATCATTTTATTTTTCAGATATACTAAACAGTAATATAGTTTTTATCTGTTTTAATCAAACTAAAATTTTCATGCGTGGTTAAATAAATTATATAATATACTGCGTTAGTGATAATTTAATTAAAAATTTTTGAAGGAAAATTTCTTGTTAATTAACAGATTTATTTGGCAAAGCTGAGATACAACTCTAAAAAGATAGAGAATTATACATAAATGCAGAGTTTGCGCACTATTGAGTAATAGCATAACAGATAAATATTTCTTGCATTTCAGCGTGAGTGATTTATGCTTTAAGCAAGAATTGGGGGCATAGCTCAGCTGGTAGAGCATCTGTTTTGCACGCAGAAGGTCAGCGGTTCGATCCCGCTTGCCTCCACCAATCCATATTATCCCTAGGATACTATAAATCCTGTCAAAGCAGCTTATTTTAATCTATTTTCCCAAAAATCCCTATTTCTTCTTATAACTTTTCCTAACACAAGTGATGTTTGTTATTATGATTCTAATATATATCAACTTAGTAATAAATTAATCAATAAATGTTAGAATAGCTATAATTAAATTGGTTTGGTAATACTTATGAGTGGAAAAAAACATGTTTTTAAAATGGTGCCTGGAGAATCTTTTAGTGATACTAACGATATTCCTATTTTTGAACAGTTTCGACAATCTCCCTACGGTACAGGGCAGAAAAAATATTCTGAATATAATCTTGCCAAAGTGAATTTTGAAGCGTTAGATGATGAAAGCGAAATAGAATTAAGTTTACCCTTGCAGATGTGCCAACTTGAAGAAGGTATTGTGCCATATAATGTTAAGACATTTACTGTAGAAATGTTGTGCCTGAAAGAAGATGGAGAAAAGCTAAACCTCTGTACAATGAAGCAAGAAAGATCTGTTGATAATAATTTTAATGATGATAGAAATTATTATAGAGTAGAATTAGATGAAGTACTATCTCTGGTAAAAGGCAAAAGTTACGAATTAAGTATATTTGATAAAGAGTCAGGTGAATGTTTAATAAAATCTAGAATTAAAACCGACTCTAGCTTCGATTTTGAATCGGCAAAAAAAAGTCTGAACGGTACAAACAACTTTTCTATTGCATTTAATATTGCAGATGATGAAATGCGTGTTCTTTACCCAAAATTTGAAGTAAGACCGGGAATAATACAGTATCCTTTCATTAGTGTCTGTGACCAAGCAAAAAATGTAATTGCTTCAATACCATGCCTTTCTCTTGCATACTTTAATGACAGGTTGGTAAGCATAAAACCCGCATCGTTAGAAGGATCCTCATGTATTCTTATAGAACCAGTGGAATACCAATATATTACACTTGAAAATAGCGGTGATGATTATCAAATTTACTTGTCAGATTATCAAGGAAATATGATAGACAGAGATTCTGAAGAGCCTACTATTAGCCTCTTACACAGTGTAGTACTAAACAAGAGTATATCATATAATGATTATAGTAATTTGAAAGAAATAATATTGTCTAATGGATTGGAAGAAATGATGTCATCTAACACGTTTACTAAAATCTTTGCTCAGGTTCTCACAAGCAACCAACTCAAAACTCTTGCCAATACTTTTAGCAACGAGCAATTACAAAAAATCGTTCCTAAGTTGAGCTCAAACCAGTTGCAGGCTTTAGCAGAGAACTTAACAGACAACCAATTCCTAGCTTTAGTGGATCATCTAACCAATCATCAATTACAAGCCCTTACTCACACATTGGATTCAAAAAAGTTAGGAATAATAGTCCCCTTATTAAATAAGGATCAGGTTGCAAACTTAGTAAAAGACTTTAACCTAGATCAAGTAAAAGAAATTTTCCCTCACTTGAAAATGGATCAGTTTCAGGAAGTTATTAATACAATGAGCAATGATCAGTTTGTAGAATTAATAAAAGATGCAGATGAGAAAGCTTTCAACACTCTTTTACATAAAGCATTAAAAGATCGACTTCCAACTCTAGTAAAAATGTTAGAAGGAGATAAATTACATAATTTAATTAATAAGCTAGACCATGAGAAACTTGCAATAGTAGCTCGAGAGTTAACTGATGATTCTGATAGGATTCAGATGGTTGTTAAGTCTTTAGTTAACAACCCAGAAAAACTTAAAGCTTTTGCTCATAGTATGTCTCATGAGCAGTTTAAAGAACTTTTGGATAATTTAGGTGCAGGAGAGCTTAAAGATATTATTCACAAATTGCCTCACGAGAAAGTTATATCTGTGATTGGTAATCTTGATAGTAAAGGTCATTCTAAAGCTATTCTTGATGCATTGAAGGAGAAATTTAACGAGCAAAATGAAAAAATAAAAGACCTTATGAGTAAGGTTGAACGAATGCTTCCTGAGGAGAGTGAAGCAAATTGGAATGATGCACATCCATCAACTTACGTTCTTCAAGATGTTAATGCTGAGTTTGCAGTAACAGATCATTTATTGTGAACTTGGATATTGATAAATCAACAGTGTGCATGTGAAACTAAAAAATAATTTAAACTTTAATAATTTATGGAGGTAATTTATATGAGTGAGAACTCGCAAAACCTTTTACAAAGTGCTAATAATGAAGAACAACTTATAAGCGCTCTTGGTCTTATTACACTTAAGACAGGTAGTGGTAAGGATATACAGGACTTTAAGAAAGCGGTTAGTGGTGATACTGTTAAAAAAGCATTTGATGAATTAGCTAATAATATTAATGAACAACTTATTAATAGGTTGAATAGTATGTTAAAAGAAGAGCAAGATAAAGTTGCAAGTTTGCAAGATATTATAGGCAACAAAAGTAAAGGGTTACAAAAAGATCTAGCAGATTTAACCGCTAAATTAAATGATATGTTACCTGAGGAGGCACCACCCTATTATGACATGTTGTAAAGTATAAGAAAGTAACAGCCTCATACCAGTCTGTATATGCCATTTCAATAGGAGCTAACATGAGTAACAACAGTAAACAAGAAAGCGAAAATAACTTTGAAGCAATAAACCAAATGGGGAACGTTCAAAAAAGTGTGTCAAACCGCATTTTCAATGGGAACGTTCAAAAAAGTGTGTCAAACCGCATTTTCAATTCAACTCAATTTTTAACCTACCAGGAAAAAAGATATCAAGTTGAGACATAGTTAAAGCCCAATTAGGCAAAGCAGTAATCCACTTTTGCTCTACCTTT
>NZ_JAFEVH010000041.1:0-8187 GCF_048054155.1 Wolbachia endosymbiont of Nasonia giraulti | reverse complement strand
TTGAATTGAAAATGCGGTTTGACACACTTTTTTGAACGTTCCCTTTGATTTTTCTTCTGCAGATGGCCCTTCAAGCCTAGTCCTAGGAAGATAATGATCATATGCTCCTCCTATACATCCTGCTTGTAATTCCCCTGGTTTTAGTGAATTTAATAAATGACTAGATGGATTAAGCGTTATAATACATTCCTTTTTCTGTGATTGTGCATCTTGCTCCAGATATCCTTCTAAAAATTCATGTAAAGCTTTACCTTCCATAAGTACATCCTTATTTTGCCTAGCTAATTTCAAAATTTCGTCTAGTTCAACATCTTTACCATTAATAGTTGGCTGACCAATCTCAATTTCACTAGGATTTACATTTAAACTAATAAAGCAGTTAACAGAATTACCTTTCTCATCTTCTGCACTCCACCTAATTTTCATATCGCATGTTGCATCTTTTGCAAAGCGGTAATTTCTTTGTTGCTTATCATTCTTTTCAATCGTTACAATTAGTTTACCATCGCTGTATATTTTTGCTCTTTTTACCTCATTTTTATTTCTTTCCATCCTTTCAATTTTGTTAGTGAAAAGATGGCTTGTTTCTAAACTCTTTTCAGG
This sequence comes from Wolbachia endosymbiont of Nasonia giraulti, assembly GCF_048054155.1. Lineage (NCBI taxonomy): Bacteria > Pseudomonadati > Pseudomonadota > Alphaproteobacteria > Rickettsiales > Anaplasmataceae > Wolbachia > Wolbachia endosymbiont of Nasonia giraulti. The sequence continues at coordinate 7,584 of NZ_JAFEVH010000041.1, read as the reverse complement.
TTTAATAATATTTACACTAAGATTATCATAATGATTAACTTCTGCATTTTCGCCTGGCCAATAACATCCATCAAAAAAGCCTACTAGACCATCTTCTTTTAGAAATTCTTTTGCATCATTCATCCCTTCTTCAATTCGAACAAGATATCTACCTAACCTATTTTCAAAATTCTTTTTCTGATTTTCATTAGTAAACTTCTTATCTAATATATTCATTATTTCTTTTTGCTGACTCAATATCGCATAGTTAAAAAGAAAAATATCCCTTTTTCTTCGATAATAATTTGCTATTTTATCAAATGGATCTGCCGGCCGGCCGCTATTATAATTTACATAATCATTAGGGTCTTCACATTTATTATCCTTAAAATCGAATCTCAAATTTTTAAAATCTGATAATACTTCTTCTGCCTTACCTTTAAGAAACTGAGGTGTACTTTGGAGCTTTTCTCCATAACTCATTCCATCTTTAATCCTAGAATAAATATACTCACCCAATCTTTTTCTAAACTCTTCTTGTCTTTTGAGATCAGGAAGCTTATTATCTAATATATTGATTATCTCCTTTTGCTTGCTTAACACTACATAGTCAAAAAGGCCTCTCTCTTTTTTATACTTCTCTGCTATTTTGTTAAAACACTTACTATCATTATAATCCAATTTTTCGAAGTCTTGGAGCACGTTTTTTACATCATCCTCACTAAATTGAAGATTTATTTGAGGAGACGCGTCAGTTCTACTTTGATCATCAAGTTGAGGATTTTTTTTAGGATTGGACTAATAAACTTTCTGTGCTGTTAGAGAAAGAATTATTATTTTTTTCAGGCGGTGAATTTTTCTCCTCACTATTTAACAAATTAGAAACCCAGTCAAACATTTCACACCTCTCATACTTAAATAAGCTTAATTATAACTTAATGCCAAATGTTGTAAAGCTAAAATTAACATGTAAATTCATTTTTTTAAGACAATTATAAGTATCTTCCTTCTATAAAAATTTTATAATCAGCATATGACAAATGTTTAAGATATTGATTTTGTTTGTATTTTTATTACTTTACCAGGCAATATTATTAATGAATTAGTCAGACAAATATCTTGGCCAAACTTTACTCCATCCACAAACTCTCCATTTGTTACTCCAGTTGCAATGAACACTGATTCACTTTTTGCCATGTCTTTCACGGTGTAGATTTTTTCTGGGTCAGTGATATTCAAATTTTTTGCTCTTTCTTTTAATTGATCCGTGTCAAATATTAATCTTCCTTCTATCTGCCCACCGATTGAGCTTAGCGCTGCTGCTGCAAGCACTCCTTCTGGAGCTCCACCTGTTCCAATATACATATCGTGATTGCCATTTATTAGCGAAACTATGGCTGCAACATCACCATCATCTATTAATTTCACTTTTGCTCCTAGCTTCCTAATTTTTGCTATTAATTCATCATGTCTTTCACGTTTAAGTACAGTTACTATAAGATCACTTGCTTTACATCCTTTTGCCTTGGCTAAATTGTCCAGATTCTTCTCAATCCTATTTTTTAGTGAGACTACACCCTCTGGGAGATTTTTTCCCACTGCTATCTTTTCCATATAAACATCAGGTGCATGTAAAAAATTACCTTTTTTTGTTGCAGCAAGAACAGACATTGCCCCTTGTTTATAGTGAGCGCAAATTGTAGTGCCCTCAAGTGGATCAACAGCGATGTCAATGTCAGGGCCACTTCCTGTGCCAACTTTTTCTCCGATATATAGCATCGGTGCTTCGTCCCTCTCCCCTTCCCCAATCACAATTGTACCATTTATTTCCATTGAGTTTAGCACCGTACGCATTGCATCAACTGCAACCTGATCGGCCTTTTTTTCATCACCAAGGCCTGCCAATTTATATGCAGCAAGTGCTGCAGCTTCGGTTACTTTCACTAACTTATAAGCTAAATCTTCCATCATTTACTCGAGAATCATAAATCAATATATATCATGCCATTTGAGACTGCAAGATTACTTGACTGATCATGAAAAAGTTGATATAATGAGCACATAGCAATAATGATAGGTTTTGAATATGGTCAGTAACTTAGCTTATGACAATGTAAAGGAATTTGTAACTAATAATCCTGATGTAACTGCTCATGAATTTTGTGAGAAGCTAAAACAAAGTGGAGCAACAGATGCAAATATTTGTGATTTATTTATGGATATTCTCCGCCCAGGGAGGAATGATATTGTAAATGATCATGATACATTCCTCAAAACTATCGAGTTGCTTGCTAAGTCAAACATTAAAATTGATATTGGAGATACTACTTCTAAAACTGTATTAGATTACGCTGTGTCAGGTGGAAAACCTAACGTTATAAAGATATTTTTGGATAGCGGTAAATTTGATCAAGAAAGAAAATCGAATGCTTTGTTGACCGCCGTTAATGAAGGTAAAGTTCAAGAGTTTGAGATATTTTTAGATTACATAGATCATACGAAAATACTAGAGGTTCTTAACACAGCTCCTCACAATGAGAGCACTGAAGTTATGAAGATACTCTTGAATAACAAAAGATTTACTGAAGAAGAGAAAGTTCAGGCTTTGAGTGATGCCTCTATAGATGGTGATCCACCAAAAGTTAGGTTACTTTTAAAGTATATGACGGATATACCAGAAGCTGATGTTAGGAATCTTTTGGTAGTCATTAAAGAAAGTCAGTCATCACTTGAAAAAGAACTTAAAATAGATTCTAAGTTTAAAGGAGATCCCAACAATTCTGATCATCGTAAATACTACTCAAATGTTGCAATAATTAAATTGCTTGAATCATCAATAGATAAGAAACAAGAAAAGCAAAAAACGTCTAATGTAAAGGAAATTAGAATAAAACCTAGCAGAAGTAATGGAAACGTTGGTAATAGATCTGTAGCAACAGCGCCTCCAGTTAGTACTAATGGTAATAATAACAAAAATGAAGCACCTGTATCAACAAGGACTGGCCCAACTGTCACACCAAATAATGATAAGAAAGCTAACGGCTTTGTAGAGGCTCAATTTTCTCCACCACATGAAAAAGAAACTAAATACAAAAAAAGTAAGGAGAGTTTTTACACCTCATTAAGGAGTGATGTTGTTGGAGTTGTTATTACAGGATTGTTTGTTGCTGCTGCCATCTTTAACTGGCGCATTAGTTTGCAGTGTCCTAGCTATTTTAGTTGTAATGGTAACTGGATTACATGTAAAAAATTTTACACTTCCAAGTTACAGAGAAATGAGAGAAAATAAGGTTGAACCTGTAAATTCAAGTTTGAGAAACCATGCAATCTAGCTCCTAGAATCACTTTTCAAACCAATTATAATTTCTTGATTGTTAAACCACTTTATCAAAATTAAGTGGGACTAGTGCGATTCGAACGCACGGCCTTCGGATTAGGAATCCAACGCTCTATCCTACTGAGCTATAGTCCCATGTCTTCTGCTATTTATGCAAAATTATAGCAAAAAGTCTCGCATTTTTCTAGGCACTCTGTACAATTAATTCACAATAATAAAAAATATTTCTGTATTTCTTGAATGTAATACTGTTATATTTAATAATACGATTCCAATTGAAAGATTAATGCTAGTTAACAATATTAGTTACTTTTATAGTAATCAAGATGGCTTTGCTTTAAGCAACATCAACATTCAAGTGAAGAAAGGAAGTGTTGCCTGTTTACTAGGTCATTCTGGCTGTGGCAAGTCAACAATTCTAAAATTAATCGCAGGAATAGAAAATCCAAAATCTGGAACCATTGTTATAAATGATAAATTAGTTGCAAGTAACAAAGTGTCAATTGCTATAGAGCGTAGAAATATCGGATTGATTTTTCAGCATTCTGCATTATTTCCTCATAAAACAGTAATAGAAAATATAACTTTTGCTATTTGCAGTACTTCTAAGAAAGAAAAATACCTTACTGCATTGGAAATCTTAAAGCTATTTAATATAGAAAAATATGAAAACATTTACCCTCATGCTTTATCAGGAGGACAGCAACAATTAGTTGCAATAGCAAGAGTAATGGCGCAAAATCCTGATGTTGTTTTGCTCGATGAACCATTTTCTAATTTAGATATACTGCTCAAATATCGAATAAGGCACCATATATTGTCACTTTTTAGAAGCAAAAATATTCCTGTACTCATGGTAACTCATGACCCGCAAGAAGCGTTGAAAGTTGCAGATTTTATTTACGTGATGAAAAATGGTAAAATTATTCAATCAGGAGTTCCTAGCTACATATACCACAGACCTAAAGATGATACGTTAGCAAAATTTTTTAGTGAGCTTCCTTTTACTCTACAGCTAAACTAAACTTAATGTTAGGCTAAAACTATTATAAGATAATTAAAAACTCTTGATTTATAATTCAATAAAAGTGATATAATTTATGTATCACTTGGCTTCAGTCAAGTTTTAATACCTAAAAGTTAATATTTTCAACGGAGGTACAAATGAGTTTAGGTCCATGGCAGCTGTTTCTAGTCTTAATAATAATCTTAGTTCTGTTTGGTGCAGGTAGGTTACCACAAGTTATGGGTGATTTAGGCAAAGGCATTAAAAACCTTAAACAAGAACTTAAGGATTCAGAGAAACTATCATCTAATGAACCAGATCGTTAGCTTCCTTATGTTTCGTGACACGCACTTTAGTGCGTGTCATTTGTTTAAACAAGGCTAAAGAATTGAAGAGGTATAACTGAAATATATTAATAATTACGTTAGTTAGAATGTTATTAAAGGGCAATTATGCAAAAAAGTGCGAAACTGAGCAAAGATAAAAAATTGGCTTCTGATATTCTCAAAGAGGTTGCAGATACCAATAACAACGATAGTGATAAAGTAACATTGTTCGACATCAAAACAGCTTTACATGAGCGCGGTTTTGGTATTTTAATAATCATCTTCTCTTTACCGCTATCAGTACCTATACCTGTTCCACCTGGCTATACAACCATTCTTTCTATACCTTTAATCTTATTTTCACTGCAGCTTCTATTTGGGTTTGATTCTCCTTGGATGCCTAATTGGCTAGAAAGGAAATCTTTTCAACGGTCAACACTAGCTCTCGTGGTAGAGAAAACTTCACCTATATTAAAAAAAATAGAAAAGTTCATGAAACCAAGAATATCTTTTATTTTTCTTGGTCCGGGTGAAAAGATTCTAGCTTTTATGATGTTGCTTTGTGCAATAATAATAGCTCTTCCATTACCTTTTACTCACTTCCTTCCTGCAATTGGTATAACTCTTATTTCACTCGGCATTATGGGTAAAGATGGATTTTTATCTACGTTAGGAGTGTTAGTTTCATTCTGTGCGTTATTGGTTACCCTTATTGTAATAGTTAAAGGACCAAAACTTATAGCCGGAACACTTTCTCTTCTTAAAAGCTTTACAAAACTTTAATAAAAGAATGAAGTACAGCATGAAATGAATAATCGATATTGAAATATAGCGATAACTATGTTAGTTAGAAGTTATATTGTTATTAAAGGGTATCTGTGGAAAAAAGTGTGAAATTGACTGAAGATAAAAAATTGGCCTCTGATATTCTAAAAGAGGTTGCAGATACTAACAATAACGATAATGATAAAGTAACATTATTTGATATTAAAACAGCTTTACATGAGCGTGGTTTTGGTATTTTAATAATCATCTTCTCTTTACCGCTATCAGTACCTATACCTGTTCCACCTGGCTATACAACCATTCTTTCTATACCTTTAATCTTATTTTCACTGCAGCTTCTATTTGGGTTTGATTCTCCTTGGATGCCTAATTGGCTAGAAAGGAAATCTTTTCAACGGTCAACACTAGCTCTCGTGGTAGAGAAAACTTCACCTACATTAAAAAAAATAGAAAAGTTCATGAAACCAAGAATGTCTTTCATTTTTCGTGGTCCTGGTGAAAATATTTTAGCATTTATAATGCTGCTTTGTGCATTATCGATAGCAATCCCACTTCCTTTAACTAACTTCATTCCTGCAATTGGTACAACTCTCATTTCACTGGGTATCATGAGCAAAGATGGATTTCTCTCTATAATCGGAGTATTAGTATCATTGTGTGGGTTATTACTTACTCTTGTCGTAATAGTTAAAGGACCACAGCTTATATTTGGAGCATTTTCTTTTCTAAAAAGCTTTGTATATGGTTAAGCTTTACAACACTTTAACAAAAAAAAAAGAGCCCTTTACACCGATCGATAAAGATCATATAAAAATGTACGTCTGCGGACCAACAGTATATGATACTGCACATATAGGAAATGCACGTTCTGTTGTTGTTTATGATGTATTATTTCGACTGCTGAAATTTTGTTATGGCAAAGTTACTTATGTGCGTAATATAACCGACATCGATGACAAGATAATCAATGCAGCAAATAAGAAAAGTAGTAATATAGAAAGTATCAGCGCATATTATACCAAAGCTTTTCATGAAGATATGAGAAGCATAAATTGCGTAGAACCAACACATGAACCAAAAGCAACAGAAAATATAGACCAAATTATTGAGTTAATTGAATCTTTGCTGCATTCTGGTCATGCTTATGAATCAAATAAACATGTATATTTTAGTGTAGAATCTTACCCTGAGTACGGTGTTTTATCAGGAAAAAAAATTGATGAGTTGGATCATGGTAATAGAGTTGAAGTGGGTGAAAATAAAAAACACCCAGGAGACTTCGTACTTTGGAAACCTGCAAACGAAACTGACTATAAACTTTCAAGTCACTGGAATAGTCCATGGGGAGAGGGAAGACCAGGGTGGCATATAGAATGTTCAGCAATGTCATATGCTTACCTTGGCAAAGATTTTGATATTCACGGTGGCGGTATAGACTTGCAATTTCCTCATCATGAGAATGAAATTGCACAGAGTAAATCTGCATTTGCTGAGTCAACGTTTGCAAAATATTGGGTACACAACGGGTTTCTTACGGTAAATGAAGAGAAAATGAGCAAATCCTTATTTAATATAGTCAAAGTAAGGGATTTGTTAGATAGTGGAATAAAGGGTGAAGTAATACGTTATGCGCTGCTTAAAACTCACTACAGAAAACCACTTGATTGGACAGAAAATGTTATCTCTGAGTCGCAAGAAACTTTAAACAAGTTTTATCGGTTATTACGTAGTACATGTATTGAGGAAAGTGATGCAGAAGTCTCTAAAGATTTTATAGAGGCTTTGAAAAACGATTTAAACATTCCTGAAGCTGTAGCCATATTGCATGAAATGGCTACAGAAATCAATAAGACAAGTAATGAATATGAGAAGCTCAAATTAACTAAGAAGTTTGTTAAAAGCGCAAGGTTCATTGGTATTCTTGAGTCAAGTTATCAAGAGTGGTTTGCAAGTGGTGTGAGTAATCAAGAAATAGAAAGGTTGATAGACTTAAGAAAAGTAGCAAAACAAAATAAAGATTATGATACTGCAGACAAAATAAGAGAGCAATTGAAACAAATGGGGGTTACAATTTCTGACAACGAAGATGGTACAGCAACTTGGTATGGGAACGTTCAAAAAAGTGTGTCAAACCGAAAAAAAAGTAATAA
>NZ_JAFEVH010000040.1:0-8401 GCF_048054155.1 Wolbachia endosymbiont of Nasonia giraulti | reverse complement strand
CCATAAGCTCTGCTACCTCAACCTTTGTCTTACCTTTTTCTATCATCAATACTGCCTTTTCCCTTAAATCCACACTATATGCCATTATAACTCAAATACTTTATTATACCTTTATCATTTACTTTAGGAAATACTATAGCTGCTAATTTCTCACTAATTTGTGAACGAGGTTCGGAAAGTTCAAGACTATAAAATGATAATACTTGAAGACATTGTTGTAGGCATTCTTGCAGTGATGAACTATTTTGACATTTATTGGAGCATATACGCATAATGTCTCGAATTACACTGTAACTTGAAAAATCATCCAACTTTTGTTGTAAATCTACTCCCTTTTCCTCACTATTGAAACCCTGTAAATTTCCTCGAAACATAATACATTCCTTAATTTTGCAAATATACTAATATTAGTATATAAATATGAATATTATATTAATATAATTACTTTTCAAATATAAATGGCAAGTTAAAGTGGTTTTTTGTTACTCAAAAAACAGAAATGTTTCTATTTCCTACACTTTCTTTATAAAAATCATAGGCGCCCATTATTAGCTAAAGTAAAAGTCAAGTATCTGGAATTCTGGACATAAAATCCTCCTGTATAAAAAGATTAGAAAAAAATGCAGCGCACATATGACAGACGTGTATATACGCTGAAAAAGATACGCTACGTTTTTTATTGAAAAGTTAGTTGAAGTCTGCAGACAAAGATAGATTTTGAGCTCTTAAAATATCTCTAATTGTCATTATAATCAGATTCAAAATATGCGGAAGTAATTTTTTTTGACAATAGATTTCTTGCATAACCAAGTGTCATCCCAGCTGGGATTCAACTAAGTTGGTAAACACCTTACAACGTTTTTTGCGCGAAAAAGCTGGATGCCAGTGTCACGCACTGGCATGACATCCTCTTGCTTCTATAGTTGTCTTTATCTCGTCTACTTTATTTTGCCACACAGATACAATGGTTTCACATGTACTTGGTAGGCTATCTATTTTGAAAAAGAAGGACTACCAACACCTTCACTTTTTGCATCACTAAATTTACTTGCCACTCTATCAATAGCCCAAGTCAGAGGTGTAACAACGAGCGCAGCAGCCCAGATAACAGCACTAACAACATAACTCAAAACTGTGTTAACAAATTTAGATAATGCACTACTATGGTCCCATGTCTTATGTGACAACATGGATGAATAATCTATGAACGATTTTGTGTTACGCTTAAGATCAAAACTATCTATTGCTTTCGCTAATCCTTTTGCTGGCCAGTATGACAAATACGCCAATGCTAGATATAAAGGTTGCAGAATTACACTAGCTAACGCAAAAGTAGTAGTCTGAATCATAGAAGGATTTTGGTAACTACCAAGAGCTACATTTTTCACTGGCCCAACAACACTGTTGATAAGGTAAACGGATTTATAGAAACTATTTTGTGGAATTTTGTTACATCCAACACTTTTGGTAGGAACATCTCCGAACTTAGCATATCTACTAAAATTCTTGAATAAACTTGACATATTACCCCTCTAAAATAAAAACATAATTATCTTACTAATATCGCTTGTTTTAGAATAAATGCAATCACTACCTAACTAAATTATCTGTTGCGCAAAAGCACATATTACCATACCATCGAAAATAAAGAGGTCAGCATGAGTTTTACTTTACCTGAGTTGCCATATGATAAAGCAGCTTTAGAGCCTTATATATCTGTAAAGACATTAGATTTTCATTATGATAAGCACCATAAGGGATATTTAAATAAACTCAACGAACTGGTTGAAAACACAGATTATCAACATATGGAAATTGAGGAATTAGTAACGAAAGTTCATGGAAATAATAATACAGTTCCTATTTTTAACAATGCAGCACAAGTTTGGAATCACACTTTTTATTGGAATTCAATGAAAAAGAATGGTGGTGGTAAGCCTCAAGATGATGGTCTTCTAGCAAAAAAAATTCAAGATGATATTGGTGGCTTTGACAAATTTTGTGAAGAATTTTCAAATTATGGAGTAAGCCAATTTGGTAGTGGATGGGTGTGGTTAGTGCTTGAAAAAGGAAAACTCAAAATCACTAAAACTCCAAATGCGGATCTACCGCTAATTTATGGCCAAGTGCCACTACTTACTATGGATGTATGGGAGCATGCATACTATTTGGATTGCCAAAATCGCAGAATTGACTACATAAAAGTTTTTCTTGATCATTTGATCAATTGGGATTTTGTAGAAGAGAATTTAAAGAAGAATATATAAGATGAATATACCACAAGTAACAAAACTAGATAATGGTCTGCGCATAATAACTGAGCGAGTGCATGAAGTTGATTCCGTAGCTTTAAATATACGAGTTGGTGTTGGCAGTAGAGCTGAAAGTGCAAGTCAAAATGGAATATCTCATTTCCTAGAGCACATGGCTTTCAAAGGAACGAAAACGAGGACTGCATTTGAAATTGCAAAAGCTTTTGATGATATAGGTGGAGCCTTCAATGCCTGCACCGGTAGAGAAAGCACCAGTTATTACGCAAAGGTTCTTAAAAAAGATATAAAGACCGGCATTGATATATTAATAGATATATTAATGAATTCTATATTTCCAGAGGATGAATTGGAACGCGAAAAGGGTGTTGTAATACAAGAGATTTTTCAAACTAATGATTCACCGAGCGATATCATTTTTGATAAGTATTTTGAAGCAGCTTATAAAGATCAACCATTTGGTAGATCAATCCTGGGCACGCAAGATACTGTCAAATCTTTTACTCGAGCTAATCTAGATAACTACATAAATGAGCATTACTTTGGCGAGAACATTATATTTGCTGTTGCAGGAAATGTTGAACATGAGGAAGTTGTTCAATTAATCAAAGACTTTCTCTCAAAGATTCATTCAAAAGAGCTGAAAAAAAGCGAGAATGCAAGTTATACCAGTGGTGAGTATTTAGAACATCGTAAATTAGATCAAGTACATTTATTAATTGGTCTACCTAGTGTTTCTCGTGATGATAATAGATATCACACATTCAAGGTGCTTGATTCTATACTGGGAAGTGGAATGTCATCACGCCTGTTTCAGGAAGTAAGAGAAAAGCAGGGGCTTGCTTACTCCATTTACTCATTCAACTCTAGCTATGCTGATACAGGAATGCTTTCGATTTTTGCTGGTACAGATAGCAGTAATCTAGATAAGCTTTTGAAAGCTATAACGACAGAGTTGAAGAAATTGTCTACAGATGATTTAAAGGAAGAAGAAGTAAATAGAATAAAAGAGCGAGTAAAATCCCAAATTTTAATGTCACGCGAAAGTGTTAGCTCGCGTGCTGAAACGTTAGGACACTACTACGGCAACTATAATAAATACATCAGTAAAAACGAATTAATAGAAAAAATTAGTGCTGTTACTATTTACGATATAAAAAAAGCAGCAGAAGAATTGCTATCTCAGCATGAAAAAATTACTTTAGCTGCGATTGGAGAAATTAAGTCACTGCCAAGTTACGATAAAGTTGTTTCTATGCTTAGTGTACTTTAGTTATGTTGCTTATGCTCACTAAAAAGTTCAATGAATGGTTGCAAAATCCTTTCTATAAAAAGTTTGCTTTCTGGTTCATCGCATATACCACTAATCATTTTCTTGAAAGCTTTTTCGCTGTTTTGTAAAAATAAATAGCTTTCTACTGATTGCACAATAGACAAGGCAGTTAGAATTCCTCCTTTCACTAAAACAAGAAGCTATAGCAGGTACAGTACCCACTGCAATTCCAGTTGCGATCAATGATAAACCAGCTAAGAGTGTAAAGGCTGAAACGCAAAACGCTATTTGATGTTTTTCTTTATTTTTAACCATAAATGCCTCACAAAATTGCATTTCTAGTATGCCCGTATATATACGGTACTGTCAAGTTTTTAAAGAAGATTAAAAAATGCAACGCACATGTGCAAAATATGAACTAGGTATATAATTCACAATGCAGCGGTATTTCACTAATCCAATTATTTTTTTCCTGATCTAGCCTATCATTCAATATTGCTTGTCTTATTGATTCCATCAACTTATTCATGAAGAAAACATTGTGAATGGTAACGAGTGTGTAAGCCAGCAATTCCTTCGCTTTTAGTAAATGGTGTATATAGGCTCTTGAATGTTTTCTGCAAGTAAAGCACAAACAGTCATTTTCAATTGGGTTATCATCTAGTTCGAATCGTTGATTTCGCAAATTAATATGCTCTTTACACTTTGAAGAAATAGAATCTCCGTTTTTTACTTTAACAAGTGCGCCACCATGTCTTGCGAGGCGAGTTGGATGCACGCAATCAAATGTATCAACTCCAAGCTCTACTCCACGAAAAATGTCTACAATTCCACCAATACCAAGCAAATGAGTAGGCCTATCTTTTTTTAAATGTTCCATAGTAAAGGAAACTACATCATACATCTGCTCTTTACTCTGACCAAGCGATCCACCTATTGCTTGACCAAAAAATGGCAAATTGTTGATAAAATTACAACTTTCTCTACGTAAATCTTGATACACTCCACCTTGGCTAATTCCATACAGCGCCTGTTTGCCATCATTATTTTTTTCAAACTCATTTAAAGAACGTTCAGCCCATCTATGGCTCATGAGCATCGATTTCCTTGTATACTCCTTGCTGACGTGAAATGGAGTGCATTCATCCAAAACTAGGATTAAATCTGCGCCTAATTTTTGTTGAATTTGTATAGATTTTTCAGGAGTTAAGCAATAAATTTTACCATTTATGTAAGAACGAAAAATTGCCCCATCTTCATTAATTTTGATCAGAGTTTTTTGTTTCTGTCTTATTCCCTTTATTTCTTCTGAAACTGATCCGTGTCCTAAACTAAATATCTGGTATCCACCAGAATCAGTTAGCATTGGTCCATTCCATCCCATCATCTTGTGCAAGCCACCAAGTTTTGCCACAGTATCCTCTCCAGGTTGAAGCATTAGGTGATAAGTGTTAGAAAGTATTATCTGAGTACCTGCTTCTCTGATTCTTTCGATATCTGCAGCTTTAATGGCAGCTTTGGTTGCACAAAATATAAATGCTGGCGTTTCTATGTTTCCATTTGGAGTTTTAATTATGCCAACTCTTGCAGAACCTGATTGCTTGGTTATCCTAAACGAAAACTTTTCCATCTATTTGCTTGAAAGCTCTGCTATGATATTTTCCACTTTTTCAGGAGTGAGATTTTCATAAAAGTCATTATTGATCTGCACCACAGGGGCATTAACGCATGCACCAAGACATTCAACTTCCTTTAAAGTAAATAGATTATCTTTAGTGGTTTCACCGATATTGATTCCAAGCTTCTTTTTAAAGGTACTTAAAACTTCCTCGCTATTGCATAACCAGCAAGGAGTTGTCCTACAAATTTGTATCAAATATTTACCCACTGGCTTTAAATTATACATGGTATAAAAATTTGCCACTTCATACACGCGAATATGTGGAATATGAAGCATGTCAGCAACGCAGCGCATGGCAGATTCAGGAACCCATCCGCATTGTTCTTGAACCAGGTATAGTAAAGGCATGACGGCACTACCTTCTCTACCTTTAGGATACATCTCTATAGACTTTTTCGCTTTTCTGAGGTTGTCTGATGTAAAACTAAACTGCTCTTCTTTCTCTTTCATCTAATAAGGTTCGTGTAAATCTCAACAAATTATACTTGAAGAGTTAACAATTGCAATTGTTGGTTTTTTGAGCTCTACAATATTATATCTGTAGAGTGGGTGCACTCAATTTGTGAATTCTTTACTGCTACTCATTTTCCATATCTCGCTTTGCAGATTATAAAGGTATTAATTTATTAATTTTAGTTAAAATTTTCATTGACATTAACACGCAGAAATAATCATAATAGCGTTTTATTAAAATTTTAAATATAATTATGTCTATATTAAGTAGATTATTTGGAGTTAATACAACTATACTGAAAGTTAAAGAAGCGATAGGTTTTAATCCAAAAAACGTAGGGTTGATTGAAGGAAATGGAGTTACTTATGGACTCAGCTATCAAGATAACGGTAATGGAAGCAGTAGAGTAAAGTTACTTATTAGCCTACTATATCAATCAAAAACATACGAGTGTGATACAGGTGTCAACGTAGCAAATGAATTTAAGGGCCAATTATCTCCCGCACTAATAGAAAATTCAGCTGAAGTAGATAAAGTTGGAGTTATCTTTCCTACAGAAGAAACTAACAAAGAAAGAAAGTGCATCAAAGGCTTAACATTCAACACTTACGAAATCAAGCATTCAACGAATGCTCCCTTAGTTGAGCATTCAGGAAAAGTAAAATTACAAAAAAAAACATTAATAACCATAATGATGCAAATAAAGGCAATAGCTACTTTCAACCAAAAGCAGTGAAAGTTGGTAATGGTAATGTTGTTGTAGTTGCTCATAATTTAAAGGATCAAGCTTTAGTTTCTTGGTATTTACAATCAGACACGAATGGAAAATTTAAAGCTTTATCTGGAGCAAACGGCATCATAGAAAGAAAATTATTCAAGTTTAATAATCCAGGGCAATTAGTACTAGATGAAAATACGATGCTTTATTCGCAAGTGGGAAAAAATAGTATTGAAAATCAAGAGGTAAGAACAAATATTTTTAAGTTCGATATGGCCAAAGTGGTTGAGGATCTAAAAAGTGGAAAGAAAGATGAATGTTTGCTTAGTAAGAGATGTCAGATAGATAATAAAGCACTATCTCTTTCCAGAGAATATGAAATAAGCTTTTTACAGTATGTGAAACAAACTGAAGGCGATGATCAGGTTGCTTTTCTTGCAAAAAAACAATCTTCTAATACGCAAGAATTGCATTTAGTAAGCCTTGCTAAGAAAGGACCAAAATCAAATTTTACTGTTTGTGAATGTGAAGATCCTATAGAACAATTGTACGTTAAAGACAATGGCCAAGGAGGTTTTATCGTCACTGCGGTAAGTGGAGAGAGTATTATAACTTTTAATAGAGAGAGCTCTGGAAAATCTTCTGAAGCAACGATAATACCGACAAACAGTATCAAAGCTCTCAGTGATTTTGTTAATATCATTAACGGCCAATTGATGCCTAGTATTATTTCCAGCAGTACTGTGGCTCCTATAACTGTTACAGAGACGGTTGTGACTTCTAAGAAAACGACGACTGCTGCAATTACTAGCACAACAGAAACCGACACTGTAAAGACTACCAAATTAACAACAGAAGCATCAACTATCATTGTACCAACTTCCACAATGAGTAAATCTTCAACAGAGTCAACAACTCAGGCAAGTACAGTAACAGTGGAGTCAACAACAGTAGCATCAACTACCACTGCACCTACTTCTACAACGAGTAGGCCTTCAACAGAGTCAACAATTCAAACAAGTACAGTAACAGTGGGGCCAACAACAGTAGCAAAAACAACTTCTACTTCACAAACGACCACGGTTGCTAAAACGTCAACTAGTGTGCCTTCGGAAACTGAGACAAGTACTGTAAAATCTACAGCAGCGACTGTTGAGTCAACTTTTACAGCAAGCAGTACTACGATGAGTAAGCCTTTAACAGAATTAACAACTAAGATGAGTACGTCATCAGAACCAACAACAGTAGCTGAAACTATTGCGACTTCACAAGCAACTATGATTACTGCAATGCCAACTAATGCGCCAACAACAAACTCAGAGAAAACTATACAAACAGTGTCCACTATATCAAATACTGGAACAAAGGTAACAATTCCTCTGTTCACTACAACTTTACTTCCTCAAACTACTCCTTCACCACAGCCCACTCAGCTTGCTATAGAGTCTAATAGGGCAGGAATGATAGGTGGGTCTTTGGTTGGAGCGATAATAAGTATTGCTGGAATTATAGGATTCATAGCATACAAATATGTTAAGGGTCGTAATGCTGCTCCTGTGTTAGAACTAACTAATTTCAATGATAGAAGGCGATCATCTTCAAGTGGCAATAGCGATGAAGAAATTTTTATCGCTAATAACAGAATGAGACATATATCTATGCGAACTATGGATCAATCTGAAACAGTGCTAAACAGTATATCGGTGGAGAGTAGTAGTCGGTCAAGAAGTAGCTCATCGTCTTCAAGCGGTGGACCAGGGTCTTGACTGACTGAGCTAGAATCTAAAAGTGAAAAAAGCTTATCTTGGGATAGCGATGATGTACCGGAATATCACCTTTAGCTATTTGTCTGAATGTTTTTAGTAGGGAACGTTCAAAAAAGTGTGTCAAACCGCATTTTCAATTCAACTCAATTTTTAACCTACCAGGAAAAAAGATATCAAGTTGAGACATAGTTAAAGCCCAATTAGGCAAAGCAGTAATCCACTTTTGCTCTACCTTTTTT
>NZ_JAFEVH010000039.1:0-8412 GCF_048054155.1 Wolbachia endosymbiont of Nasonia giraulti | reverse complement strand
ATTACTTTTGTAATTCATGTAGAACTATAGCTATAATAAGTAAGATTTCCCTACGTCATACCGCCGCGGTATCTCCAGATCCCCCTAACAACTTACTATTACCCACAAATATAAAGTTCGTGAGCAAGTCGCCATCCTTCTGCTAAATCAAAGAGACGTTTATATCCTTTCCAAAGAGTAATTGGTCCTGGTTTTGGGTCATTTTTTCTTGCTAAATGGCCTCCAAGTTCATGAAACAGCTTCTTTTATGTTGGGAACTACACTTGGACATGGTTTTCTGTGTATTTTAACGTATAAAACTTTCCATTCTTCTTCAGCTAATAAGGTAGTACATGGTAATGTTGGGTTAGCTCTTGCAATTGATGTAATAAAGAAGATCCTCCAAGCAATAATACTCATAACTGTTAGATATCTCATTAGTCTTTCTGCTATTCCAAGCCTACATTCTTCAACTTTGAGACCGGATTTAAAATTTTATGTAATATCTCTATTTTCCATCTAAGGCAATTGTAAGTTAAAAACGTGATATAAAAGAGATAAGAGAGAAAGATAACCCTGCTCACTAGGAATAGCGGGCGTGCGCGACCGAAAGGAAATTGGTATTACAACCGTTGGTATCAAGGTACGCTAGCCCTATCTCTCGATACGTTTGAATAGTTGCTTGGGACATATATATGCACCCGTTTACAATCTTAAATTAACTAAAACTATCGAGGTTTATTATGGTTACATCTTATCAAAATTTTATTGGCATTGACATCGGAAAATTTAAAAATATCGTTGCAATTCACAAACAGAAGAATGCTGTCGAATTTGATAATAATGCTTCTGGTTGGCAACAATTATTTCAAGAGTTTTCAGATATTCTACCTAATGCTTTAGTGACTTTAGAAAATACAGGGAAATATGAGCTTGGCTTATCACATTTTCTTACCGACAAAAATATTGCCGTGCATCGAGCTAATACTCGTAAAGTAAAAAGCTTTATTTTATCTCACGGAACTTTAGCAAAGTCTAGATGCAAGAGCTCTTGCTCAATATGGATTTGAACGCCATAGAACTATCTCTCTATTTGTACCTACCTCTACAGAACAATCAACTTTGGCTGCACTTTGTCAACGTCGTGATGATATTACGCAAATGAGAACTCAAGAAAAATGCAGACTTGAAGCACCGGAAAATGATCATATAAAAGAAAGCTGTCAAAAGACCATTGAGTTTTTCGATAGTCAAATAAACGAACTCAATGATACTATACAAAAGATTATTGATGAAAGCCGCGAATTACAACAACGCCAAAAAATTCTTAAAACAGTTCCTGGAAAAGTTATCACAAGATTTTTTGTGTTTAATGCCAGAGCTTGGTTACTTAAATAGAAAAGAAGTAGCAAGTCTTGCCGGAGTTGCACCGCATCCAAAAGAAAGTGGTAAAGCTGTTGGTTACCGAGGGATTACAGGTGGTAGAAGTAACGTTCGTTCAAAGCTCTTTACAGCCGCTATGGCTGCTACAAGGTCAAAATCTATACTTGGCGCCTTTTATTCTAAGCTTGTTGAAAGTGGTAAGAAGAAGATGGTGGCTATAACAGCCCTAATGCGTAAAATTATAGTAATTGCTAATACAAGACTTAAAGAAGCAATTAATTTGCATACTTAAAAATCTTCACAACGGTAACTGAAATTGGCTAATGAATATGTGCGTCCACACAGACTTAAAGCACATATTCATTAGCTTAAGCAGAAATTGCTGTGGTAGCTGTTTGATATAAAATTCTATTTCTATGACAAACGGGTTTTTATTGCCCATACAATTTGCAAAATTACACAAATAAAAAAATTTTTAAAAAACATAGTTGATACCAACTAATTTTTTCAACAGCTTCATCGAAAGTATTAACTGAAAGATTCGTTAATAGCATCCATTCTAGCGGTTTTTTTTAAGGGAAGGGGAGTTTTCTCAACAACATAAACTGCATAAAGTGGTAATTTAGGTAGTTCTTCCGTCTTATGCCTAATATTATTCTTAGATGGATTCATCATAAACTTTCCAAATCTAACTTCCAAACGTGCTGTTCTTTTTGGCTTATTATCTTTTACAGGAACTTCAACTTCTACCGTACCTGCACAATGAGAGGATTTAATAAATGCCCATAACTTCTGCTCACCTTTTTCAGGATATCGAGATTTTCTATTTACTGCTCTATCTCTGCATGCTCTAACTAGCACTGCCGAATTAAGATTATGTGCAAGCTCAAAAAAGTCATATATATCTGCTTCTCTATCGCATACAGTTATAGTCTCAGTTTGAGTTGGATCAATAATATTATTTGTTTTTCTTAAAGTTTCCAACCACTTTACGCTTTCTTTATCTTCAATGCGATCGCTCTTTTTTTTAAGGTTCTCAGTTTCTTCAGGTCTTGAATAAACTTTTTGATCTAGTATCCCTAGTACCAAACCTTCTATACTAACGGCAAGAGCTGTATGCATTATAATACCTTTTGCAGTATCATAACTGGACAAATTTGCTAATCCGCTTGTTTTTTTATGGTTATTATATACAATGTAACTGGTATCTTGAATGACAAGAACCCTCTTGTGAGCTTTTGTTCTCTCAACCGTCTTATTAATATGTGTAGCTAAAATATCACTTTCTTTTACATTCTCATTTTGAAAAAAACGTTATGCTGTTTTTGCTTCTGACCAACTTTCACATGCTTGATTAATCTAACTTTCAGGTAATTTTGTCAAACATATCAGCAATCTTTACTAATCGCTCAGTTAACCTTTTATCTCCAAATTCATTTTTAGCCCATTCACTACTTTTACTTGCCATTTTACACCCTCAATATTTGCAAACTTTAATATTGTAATATTTTACTTTTTAGTCCATTTATATTTGTGGGTAATAGTAAGGAATGACACCGTCTTGGATGGAAACCAGTGTCAGCTACTTTCATGACACCATCACAAGGTGAAACTGGATCCCAGTGGGCTTTGTTGCATCGCTCAAGCGAAAAGAACTGGCAGTTACTGACAAAATTCATTATAAATAGCCATTTAACTGTTGAAGAAAAAATATGCCACAAAAAATGAGAGTCAGTAACTGCCATGAATATAACAAATTTCTCCAAGAAAGAGGAAGCATTTTTTGTTATATCAATGACGCCATAGAAAATTGGTACGAGAATTGTCCAAAAATGCAGGGCGGCAACTATATTTATAGTGATAAAGTTGTGATTTTGGTGCATATAATCGTCAGTTTCTTTAGAATTGGTTTAAGACAAACAGTCGGGTTTATAAAAGGGTATTTGCAACAAATAGGAAGAGATTTGCAGCTATTCACAAGCATCAAAAGAAACTTAATATTAAGATAAATGATTGCAGAAAATAATATGGAAGATATCGAAATTGCTATAGACAGTACAGGAATTAGTATATACAACAACACACAGCAAGGAAAATAGCACTGACAGAAAATATCGTGGCTATGAGCAAACGAGAAAATTGCACGTAATGTTGAATATAAACAACAAAAAAGCCATAGCTGTAAAATACAGTAACGGCTGATCACTATGGAGCTTGTGATTTGCTAAAAGAAGTCGATTTTCAGTATGTCATAAAAGTACTATATGCAGATAGGGCATATGACAGAGAAAAGCTCTATAAGCTGTGTAATCAATATGGTATAAAAACGAAAATTCCTCCGAAAAACAACGCAGCAGAGCATCCAAAGTTAGACTATATGGCTGAGAGAAATTCTGCAGTCAAGCTCATAAAGTCATATGATGAAGATGGTATAAAGAAGTGGAAAAAAGAGATGAGTTATGGAAAAAGATCTTATATAGAAAGTTTTTTCTCGCAACTGAAACAAACATTCGGGTTTAGTTTTAGGAATAAATCTGAGACAAATAGAGAGAAGGAACTACTTGTTAAATGCTATTTGCTCAATAAGTTCACTGATATTGGTATGGCTAAATTTGAGATAGTTACATGAATTTACCATAAATCACCATCTCATAAAGTGTGATGCAACAAAGCCATCCCAGTGTCAGCTACTTGGATGACAAGAAAGGGAGCACTGGAATGACAGGAGAAGGGGGGCTACTACCGTCATAAAGGAACCAGTGTCAGTTACTCGGATGATACCTTTTTCTACTTAATTTGGGTTATGCAAGAAGTCTATTCGCGGTATAGATTCCGCTAACACGTAGCGGGATGACGGTTGTCGGTAAATCTAAGTCAGTTTAGCTATATGCTTTTAATTCCCCCAAAAGGAGAATTAAATATGTGAAGTTCTAGTTGATATGACTTAATGAATGGTTAGTTTAAATTACTAATTTATTTAAGAGATTTTGATAATATTTAACCCACTCGCTTTTCTATTTTCCATATCACGATGTGCTTGAATTATTTCATCAAATTTATATTTTTTATTGATCCGTACAGTTAAAAGTTTTTTTCTTATCATCTCGAAGATTTCCATTGTGGTAAGCACTAATGTGAATCTATCATGCTTATAATGGTATATTGAGGTTCCAGTTGCAAATAACGAACGTGAACTAAGTAAAGAAAAACTAATAGGAGCGTTACCTGATATCTGCCCATAGGAAACGTATATGCCGAACCTGCCTAAAGATTCAAAAGAAAGCTTGCTTGTAGCGTAACCTATAGGGTCATACACTGCACCTACTCCTCTGTTTTGCGTAATCTCCATAACTTTAGAAACGAAGTCTTTATCATTGTAGTTTATTGCGTATGTGCAGCCACTTTGTAAAGCTATCTTCATTTTTTCATCAGAGCTTACAGAACCTATCACTACACCTTTTTTATCCTTTGCCCATTGGCATATTATTTGTCCTAAACCACCATTAGCCCCATGAACTAGCACGAAAGCACCAGGCCTAACTTTATAAGATTGATTAACTAAATAGTGAGCTGTCATACCTTTAAACAGCACTGCAGCAGCAACTTCATCAGATATGTCATCTGGAATTTTTATCAGATATTTCTGGTGTATAATGCGCTTTTCACAATATGCCCCTGGAGGAGCTGTGCAATATCCAACTCTGTCTCCAACCTTCAATCCATCACTGATTTTTTTACCAAGCTTTTCAATAACTCCCACTGCTTCTACCCCAAGCACTGATGGTAAATTTTTAATTTTGCGCGTACCTTTTCTGTGCTCTAAATCATAACGATTTAAGCCGATAGTTGTGTGACGTACTAAAACTTCCCCGCCTTTTGGCTCACCTATACTCTTATCTACAAATTCTAATACTTCTGGTCCCCCAGTTTTTTTAATTTGTATAGCTCTAACCATGATGAATATTAAGATAAAAACTTTGATTATGTTATCTAACAATTAATATTTTGCAAAGTTATTGTTTTCACAATCAATAGACTTCTTGCGTTACCTCCTGTCATTCCAGTGTCAGCTACTTGGATGACACCCTATTGATTACTGAAATGACACGGTTTGCAAACATTCTGTTACTTAAGCTTAAAGAACGTGTATGATAGTGTTATTTCGCCCAAATCTTTTGTATTACTATCAAGCATTATCTCAGGATCTATATAGAAAGATACGGGCATAGCTGCTTTTTGTTTTGGTAGCAACATTTGCTCTTCAAAACAAAAGCATGCAACTTTATTGAAATACTTACCTGCTTTGAAAGGCGTAACATTATACACCGCCATACCAAATGAAGGCTGATCAGATAGATTTTTTGCGTAATAAAACGCTAAACTTTGTTCTCCTATGTTTACGTCAACGTAGTTAGTTTCTGATTTAAACTCCCAAGGTAGATCGGACATTATATCAGCATTGAAATGGACCCTGATCTTTTGGTTAGTTATATTTGTT
This sequence comes from Wolbachia endosymbiont of Nasonia giraulti, assembly GCF_048054155.1. Classification (NCBI taxonomy): domain Bacteria; kingdom Pseudomonadati; phylum Pseudomonadota; class Alphaproteobacteria; order Rickettsiales; family Anaplasmataceae; genus Wolbachia; species Wolbachia endosymbiont of Nasonia giraulti. Next base: position 2,552 of record NZ_JAFEVH010000039.1, on the reverse strand, counting down.
GTTGTGTTAGTTACTTTTCTTATTGTGCCACCATACCCAGTAGCTTTACAGAAAATGCTATATAGAGGTACCGATGCATATGCAAGACATATCATCGACACAACTAAAGATACTAAAAAGAAAACTATAGAATTCTTACTGCCTTTCCTTAAAAAGGAAAACATCTAATCCCTATTGTTGAACAAGTTAAGTAACCTGAGTAGATTGAGAAATATATTAATAAAGTCAAAATAAAGATTAGTTGCACCGAGTATTGCCAATTTAGTAGTAGCAACTTCTGATCCGTCATTATGTTTATAATAAACGTCCTTGATTCTTTGAGCATCATACGCAGTCATTAAGGTAAAGACTATTACTGATATGAACGATATTGCAAAGTGGAGAGGACTACTTCCAAGAAATAAATTTACTATAGACGCAATGATTAACCCCCAAACTCCCATAATCAAGAAAGAGCCCATACTTGTAAGATCTCTTTTTGTAGTATTGCCATATAAAGCCATAGAGCCAAACATGATTGATGTAATGAAAAACGCCCTTGCTATATTTTCTGCAGTATAAACTATAAAAACATAAGATAAGGAAAGCCCCATTAACACTGAGAACGAGAAAAATATAGTAACGGCAGACTGAGCACTTAGGTGTTGAATTCTATAAGACATGTAGAACACCAATGCAACCGGAGATAACATTACCACAAGCGATAGAACGGGATTAGAATAAATTACTTGAAAAAGACCAGAAAATACTGTTAAAAATGCAACAAGCCCTGTGACGCCCAAAGCTAAAGCCATGTAATTATATACTTTAGTTAGGTAACTTCTAAGCCCAGCACTATAATAAACGCCTTGAGAGCGAATATCCTGTTCATTTCTCATATAAGACATAATATAACTCCTTTTATCCATTACTCAACACATTATAATATAAAACCATATTTTTATCAAGTGTTTTTATTATAAACAGCTATGCGCTGGCATTTGTTTTAATATAAATAGAATATAGGCCTATTGCTGCTGCGTTTGAAACATTTAAACTGTTAATTGCATTTGACATTGGGATTTTTAAAAGATAATCACAATTTTCTTTAACTAACCTCCGCATTCCTTTCTCTTCAGAACCAAAAATAATTACTCTTTTTTTCTCAAAACTCTTTATTTCATCTATATTTTCTTTAGCATTGCAATCAAACCCGTAACACCAGTAGCCGACCTTTTTTAAATACTGCATAGTTTTTACTATATTTGTAACGTATATTAGCGGAACAATATCTAAAGCCCCACTTGCTGCTTTTGCAATAGATGCATTTTCACTCGGTGAATGGTTATGTGGTAAAACCAATGCGTCGACATTAAAACAAGCTGAAGTTCTTAAAATTGATCCAATATTGTGCGTGTCAGTGACTTGATCTAAAATGACTATAGTAGAACTGTCGTTTGAGCTTTCAGCTACTTCTTCGATGCTTAAGTTATAAAGAATAGGGGCAACATTTAAAGCAATTCCTTGATGGTTAGCACCTTTGGGTAAAACGTCATTAAGTATTTTGTTTTCTACTAATCGAACTTTAATGCCCTTACTATTTGCATATTGCTTAATTTCTTTTTCGTGTTCTCTATAGAAATTTTCTGTTACTAACAGTTCTATACACCGCCTATTTTTATTCTTCAGTGCTGACATGCAGGTGTGCTTTCCATACAGCCAAAAATTCTCATTAGTTTTTGACGATTTCATCGTATTATTGAAAATCGGGTTTTTATAGAATAAGCAACATTTTACTATGTTTGAATATTGTTGTAAAATTATACAATTCGATTAATGCGTTTATGTCGGACGATGAGTTGGATTGGCAAAAAAATGTTAAGCCAATAAAATGTGGAAAAGTTACTTTGAAAGTTGATCATAAAGTAAATATAAAGTCTATGGTTGATAAAGGTACCTCCGACTTACAAGGGAATTTTCTTAATACCAATAATAGTAACTCATCATTTTGTCTTGACCAAAACACAAAATCAAAAGTTGATAGGGGTAAATATTTTATAAGCGATAAGCTCGATTTGCATGGCTATAATATAGAGGATGCTTACTGTAAATTGATAGATTTTATTATCAAAAATTATCGAGCAGGAAATAGATGTTTATTGGTAATTACGGGATACGGCAGTGCAACAAACAAAACAGACACTATAAAGAGTAACTTAAATAAATGGTTAAATGACACTAAAATCCAGCATATGGTTCTATACTACCAACAAGCTACGAAAAAACATGGTGGTAAAGGGGCTTTTTATGTTTTATTAAGAAGGAATAAAAACCTTGAGTCCTGATACTTAAAATTCCTTTTAAGCCTTAATTTTTCTTGTATAACCATACAGTGTTCGGCAGCGCGTGACGCACAACTGTGCGAACATTGTGATTTGGGTCTACCAGGAAGGATGTCTCCCAGTACCTCTTTTCCCGTCATCCCGCTACGTGTTAGCGGGATCTCATTTCACTTTATGAGGGTGTCATCCGAGTAGCCCCTTTCTCGTCATCCCGCTACGTGTTAGCGGGAT
>NZ_JAFEVH010000038.1:0-8487 GCF_048054155.1 Wolbachia endosymbiont of Nasonia giraulti | reverse complement strand
GATGACAGGATATTTGTTTCTAATTCTTTATAATCTACCAAACCAGTAGTTCTATTTGCTTGACTCATATCAAACCTCCATTTTTTATATCAATTTATTACTTTTTTTTCGGTTTGACACACTTTTTTGAACGTTCCCATAAACATAGCTTTTTTGCTCCATCAGAATTGGCTTACTTTTAGTGATTCATGGAGTTAAAAAAGTCAGCATTGCTCTTTGTTAAAAGTAGTTTGTCACGTAAAAACTCCATTGCTTCAACAGACCCCATAGGATTAAGTATCCTACGCAACACCCATATTTTATTTAGTATGGCCTTATCAACTAATAGCTCTTCCTTCCTTGTTCCGGATTTTGTAATATCAATAGCAGGGAATATACGTTTATCAGCAAGTTTTCTATCTAGTATAATTTCAGCATTACCTGTGCCTTTAAACTCTTCAAAAATAACATCATCCATTTTTGAACCAGTTTCTATAAGGGCTGTAGCGATGATTGTCAAAGAACCACCATTTTCAATATTACGAGCTGCTCCAAAAAAGCGTTTTGGTCTTTGCAGCGCATTTGAATCTACACCGCCGGTTAGAACCTTTCCAGACGAAGGAATGACTGCATTATAAGCACGTGCAAGGCGAGTTATAGAATCAAGCAAAATCACTACATCTTTTTTGTGTTCAACCATTCTTTTAGCTTTTTCTATTACTATTTCAGCAAGTTGGACATGACGGTAGGCAGGTTCATCAAATGTAGAGCTTACCACTTCACCCTTTACAGAGCGTATCATATCTGTCACCTCTTCGGGTCTTTCATCTATAAGTAATACTATTAGTTCTATTTCAGAATGATTTGTAGCTATAGAGTGAGCCATTTGCTGAAGCAATATCGTTTTTCCTGTACGAGGTGGAGCAACTATCAATGCTCTTTGTCCTTTTCCAAGAGGTGTAACTATATCTACAGCACGCATGTTTATATCTTTTTTATTATCTCCGCTACTGTTGTTTTCAAGGAAGAGGCTTTTTTCAGGATAAAGCGGAAGCAAATTATCAAAATGGACGTACTTTCTTAATTCACTGATTTCAGTAGAGTTTATACTTTGAACCTTAGTTAAAGTAAAATATCTTTCTTTATCACCAGGTGGCCTTATTTCTCCACATACCATATCTCCTGTACGTAAATTAAACTTCTTTATTTGGCCATTGGAAATATAAACATCATCGGTACTTGGAGCATAATTTGCACTTGATGAACGTAAGAAACCAAAACCATCAGGCAATATTTCCACTACTCCACTTCCTGTGGTTATGCCTCCTTCTTCACTCATTTTCTTCATTAAACTGAATATCATTTCCTGTTTTAGCATCCTGCCATTGCCTTTACCACTAGTTGAAATTTTTCTTTCTTCAGCTAGCTCTAACAATTCTTCTGCTGTTTTCTCTTTCAATTCGCTCAGGTCCAATGTTTTCTTGTTTTTTTCAGCACCTTCACTGGTCATTTGTTTTACTGCGTCAGCATTATGAATTTGTTCGCTTTTTTCAGGTTGACCTACAACCCCTCCTTTTGCTAAGACATCTTCATTGATTGTTGTCATAATCCTCCAAAAATTTTAATTGATGCTTACTAACCTAAAATGTGAATATAAAACAATAAATTAGGCTGAGCTAGTTTTTAGTGCGTATTTAGACTTAATTATTATTAAACTAGATACTTTACTTACATTATACTGATAAAAACTAACAAGTCAAGTCAATTTAATATTAACAAAGTACAAGAATTTGAGAATCATCAATAGCTATTATTTATATTTTTTAATCTTTGTTTCTTCTCTTCTTCTACTTTCGCTTTTTCTACTTCCGCTTCTAAATTTTCCTGGCTACATAAACCAAGTAGTACAGGATCCTGAGGTTTGATATTGAGTATGTTATGATGAGACCTATCTCTTACCTGCTCAACTGTGTAATTTGTTGTACCAACTAGCTTAGCTATTACATTATTGTTCAAGATAGGAAATTTTTTTACCAAATAATAAATCGCATTAGGTTTATCTCTACGCCTTGCTGTGGAAGCAAAGGCAAGAAAGCTAATCGTCTTTGCCCTTTTTTTCATATTTTTTATAATCAAATTTGGTACACGATTTGGATTTTTTTTGCAATTATCGATTTCTTTTTCAGTAATTATTTCAGAAATAATAGGGTCATACTTTTCAACTTCTATTTCCTCATCAGCTATGTCTTGTACTTTTTCAAGGGATAACTTGCAACATTGTGCTATTTGATCAAAAGTTAAGCTAGTGTTATCAACCAACCAAGCAGCTACTTGCATGAGAAATTGTTCATTTCTATCTTTATTGTCTTTAGAAGATTCCATTGACATCGAAAAAACATCTCCCATTTTAATATTCCTTTACTGTTATAGAAATAAAATATAAACCATTAAAACTAAAAAAGCATTAACTTTGTCATCCAATGGCTTTTTAGTTTATATTTCTTATCTCTTAGAACCTGTTCATAATCTTTTGAGGAGGAAAGAAGCAAAAGCAAATTTGTAGGCTAGTATTAAGTTTACGCTCGCAATTTTTCCAAAGTCGCCTACATTTTTCCAACCAGGCAAAAGAAGATCTCTCAACAATCCATCTTTTTGGCAATACAGCAAAGGTGTGTAATTCGCTTCACCTCAACAGTTGCACCAATAGTTACTTTCATCTGTGTTGCAAAATTTTCTCCAGTGTAGCCTGCATCAACCAGTATGTTTTTAACTTCAGAGAGACTTTCTTTAGCATTTTTAACCATTGTCAAAGCACTGCTACGATCGGTTATTTCTGCCGTTGTTATATGAATTGCGTGTGTCAAACCTTTTGTATCAACTGCGATATGACGCTTTATTACTGAAATTTTCTTGCCATCATCATAACCTTTTTTTTCAGCAGTATCGGTATTTTTTACACTTTGGGCATCAATGATGCAGAAGCTTGTTTTGGTATTCCGACCACTGTTCTCTCCAACCAATTTTTTTTAAGACAATTTCTAGAACACTTTCTCTATCTTCATTCGTTTTTTTACTCCATTTCTTGAAGTAATCGTAACAATTTCGCCATCTTGGAAACTCTTTTGGAAGCATTCGCCATTGACAGCCACTTTTTAGTACATAAAGCACACCACAAAATAACTCGTATAAACCTAATCTTCTTGGCTTTGTTTTCTTTCGCACGCTTTCTAAAATTAGTCTAATCTTTTCGAATTTTTCACAACTTATGTCACTTGGATATGTATTCCTCATACTTTACCTCATGTCAACTATACCTCATCTTACCATATTCAGAGATCACTTACAGGCTCTTAGGTTAATATAAGCTTCCATTCAATTTAATACACTACAATATTACATATATTAGCTAATTTGTTAATAGATTTACAAAGATTAAATTATTGCTATTCTAAATTTAAGTGTTAGTTAACTGAGTTTACAATGAGTATTAGAAATTTTTTTACCAAGGCAATCGTTCTCCTTTTAGTTTGCTTATTAATCTTTATGGGGATTGGCAATCTTTTATCAAATGATGATGAAAGGAAAGAATTAGCTAAAGTAGGAAAGGAAGTTATAACATCAGATGAATATAAATTACTATATCAAAATTATGAAAAGCAAATTTCTGGATCTGATGTAAGTAAAGAACAAGTAAAAAAGCTGAAATATGATTTACTTAACGCACTTATAGAGCAAAAACTATTGTTTAACCTAATTAGCGAACTTGGATTAAAAGTTGGAGAAGAATCTATCAAAAGCCATATAAAAAATACCAAGTACTTTCAGGACGATAAAGGAGAATTTGACCATAATAAATTCCATCAAACTCTAAATAGCCTGCATATAACAGAAAAGGAATATATAGAAAAATTAGAGAAAATCCTGCCTGCAATGATGTTCATGACTTCGTTATTTAAAGATAATTATCCGGTAACTTTTGGTGAGAGTGTTGATGAGCAGATATACAAAAATCGCTACCAAACTAGAGTAGTTGATATTGTTAAAATAACTGAGGATGCAATTACAGACGTTCCTGAACCAGATGATCAAGCCTTACTTGATTTGTATGAAAGAAATAAGTCCAATTTTTATTACCCTGAGTATCGAACTGCGCAATACATTTCTCTGGATCAAAAATATTTTGAAGATCAAATCAGAATTTCAGATGAAGAGGTTGATAGTATAATAGAACATCAGGAACTTAAAAATCAAAGAGACATATTCAATGTGATATTTCCTACCAAAGAAAAAGCTGAAATAGCAAGAAGAGCACTTGAAGAAAGTAAAGCAAGCTTTGAACAAATAATAGAAGAGTTTAATAAAGTGAAACTCGATGAAACCAGAGTAAATAATATAACTAAGGATTTCTTACCTGAAAATATGAGAGAAAAGGTATTTGCTCTCAAAACAGGTGAAGTAAGTGAAGTTTTAACAAGCAATTTTGGATGGCACGTAATAAAGGTAGAAGGCATACATCAAATCTCTGATGAAGACTTGGTTGATTTAAAAAAAGACATAAGGTCAGTTTTAACCAATCAAAAGTCTTTTGAAAAAGTCAATGATTTCATAAATCAAGTGAATTATAAGATATACAATGGTGCAACGATTGAAGAAATCTCCAATAATTACAATTTACCTATACAAACCATTGGTCCAGTAGATGCTAGTGGAAAAGACCAAAGTGGTAATGAAGTAGGAAATTCCAGTGATTTCATTTCTTTCATTTTTTCACGCGAGAAAGATCAGAAGAGTTATTTTAAGGGTGTTGGAGATACTGTTGTTGGTGTAAAAATCAGTGATATCGTTCCTCCTAAATTACAAAATTTTGAAGAAAGTAGGGAATCAGCCATAAAGCTTTGGCGTAGTGAATTTATAAAAGAAAGAATGTTTAAAATGGGACAAGAAGTAGCAGTTCAACTAAGAGAAAAGACAGATTTGGAAGAAATGCAAGGTATAAAATTGGTTAAAGGCCAGCAAATACAACGCAATGAACAAAACTACCCTTTTTCTTTCATAGAAGAGATTTTCAATATGAAAACAACTAATTCGGTAACAGATCCTATTCAATACAATAATGAAATTATAATAGGCGTTCTAAAACAAATGCATTCATCAAATGGTAAATTAAACATGCTTGATACCGGAAAACGTGTGATGATATCGCTAAAGGAACAGTTAATTAGCTATCTAAAATCAAAGTATAGAGTAGAAGTTAATCATGCTATGATTGATGATATATAAAAAAGTTTATTATCTTCCTTTTATGAGTGATTGGAGGGGGCTATATTGTATTTTTAGGTAAAAGAGGTACAATTAGTTTGACTTGAGCTGTTTATTGTATTTAAATTGTAATTAATATATGAATAAAGGTTGACATGGCAGTTAAAATAAGGTTAGCAAGGCTTGGGGCAAAGAAACGTCCTTTTTATAGGATAGTTGTAGCCGACTCACGAGCACCAAGGGATGGGCGCTTTATTGAGAGAATAGGACAATATGATCCAATGTTGCCAAAAGACAATAAAAATCGTGTTGTGGTAAAAGCTGATAGATTAAAACATTGGCTAAGTGTAGGAGCGCAAGCAACTGAAAGGGTAATGTGGTTCATTAAAAAAGGCATAGTAGATTTAGAAACAGAATCGGAAAAAATAGAAAAGAAAAAAGTTGAGAAAGTACAAGGGCAAGAAGCATAAGTCCTCTTAAATGCTAAACACTGATTTAACAAAAAGTAGTAAATTAGATGATATTGTGTCTTCTGATTTATTGGCTATGAATGACTTTATCTTCAAAAATGTCAATGATGAAGGTACTAAGCTTGCTACCGATGTTACATCTCATCTTATTAATTCAGGAGGAAAAAAGATAAGGCCTAAGCTCGTTTTTATTGTGTGTAAAATGCTGAATTACTCTGGAGAGAGTAGGGTCAACATTGCTGCATCGGTAGAATTTATACACAACGCTACTTTACTTCATGATGATGTGCTTGATGAAAGTAAGGCACGACATGGAGTTGCAACAGCAAATAAAATTTGGGGGAATAAATCAAGCATTTTAGTTGGTGATCTATTATTGACCTTAGCATTTAGATGGCTTATAGAATGTGGGAATTTAAGTGTTCTCTCTATTTTATCTAAGGCATCTAATTTGCTTGTCAAGGGTGAGATAAAGCAGATGACAACACGTTTTGACCCTAACACAATTAGGAAAAATTATTTTAATATCATTGCAGAAAAGACAGCATCTTTGTTTTCTGCATGCTGCGAGGCTGCATCAGTAGTATCTGGAGCCACAAGTGACGAAATAGAGAGGCTAAGGAATTTCGGGTTTAATTTTGGTATGGCATTCCAAATAATTGATGACGTGCTAGATTATACTGCTAATCAAGGCACTTTAGGAAAGCAACTTGGAAAAGATTTCTTTGAAGGTAAAGTTACTTTACCTTCTATTATAGCATATGAAAAAGGCAGCCCATCAGAACAAAAATTCTGGGAGAAATCTTTTTCTTCAGCTAGACACAATTTTGACCAAGCATTACAATATATTAATCATCATAATGCCATTCATGTTTCTATGGAAGAAGCTAAACACTATATTAATATGGCGCAAAGTAATATTGATACTTTTTCTGATTCTCTTTATAAAACTGCTTTGATTGACTTTTTAAATGCAAGCATAGAAAGACAAGGATAGCTAACGCTTGATATTTTTAGATTGATTGTTATATATTTATTAAGTTTGTAGGGGTGAATGATATGTCAGATAGTAGTAAAGAGAAAAAAAAGAAATTTGCCGATATGGTCAGTAAACGAAAAGGGGATGATCAAGAAGATCAGCAAACAGGTGATTTAAGTGAAGAGCTTAATATATTAAAAGAACGTGCAGTTCAGCTTGAAGATCATTTACGTCGCGCTGTTGCGGATAATGAAAACGTTAAACGTATAATGCAAAAGCAAATTAGCGATGCAAGTGATTATGCAGTCACGAAATTTGCACGTGATATGATCGACTCTTGTGACAATTTAAAAAAAGCAATGGAAAACTTGAAAGATGATGATCCTATTCATGAAGGAATAAAAGTGGCGCACCAAAAGATTGTGAGTGATCTAAAAAAACATGGAATAGAAGAAATAGATCCAATAGGTAACTCTTTTGACAGCAATTTACATCAAGCTGTTGTGGAAAGAGAAGATAATGAAAAAGAGCCTGGCACTATTGTAGAAGTACTACAAACTGGTTATACCATTAAAAATAGGTTGCTTCGTCCTGCAATGGTTATTCTTTCTAAAAAATCTGCTGATTGCGAAAGTAACTAATAAAACACTCAAGGTATGACAGAAGTTGTCTTCTCAGGTATTCAGCCAAGTGGAGTATTACACTTGGGCAATTATCTTGGTGCAATTAAGCAGTGGATAGGCTTGCAGGATAAATATAAATCTCTTTTTTGTGTTGTTGATCTGCATGCAATCACAGCAAATAAGCTTCCCGCAAATGAATTAAAAAATAATATTTTTAAAGCAGCAGCAACTTATATTGCATGTGGAATAGATCCGGAAAAGTCGATTATTTTCAATCAATCCGCAGTTAGTGGTCATGCAGAATTGGGCTGGCTGCTAGGGTGCTATACACCAATTGGTTGGCTTAATCGTATGACTCAATTTAAAGATAAGGCTGGAAGCGATAAACAAAAAGCTTCTCTTGGGTTATATAGCTACCCAGTACTTATGGCTGCGGATATATTGCTGTATCAAACTAAATATGTTCCTGTTGGCGATGATCAAAAACAGCATTTAGAACTTGCACGTGATATTGCATCAGCTTTTAACAATCATTATGAATGTAGTCATTTCATCATACCTGAAATCTTAACTTTGGATTGTACATCAAGGATAATGAGCTTAAGAGATGGAGCAAGCAAGATGAGCAAATCTGATCCTTCAGAATATTCATGCATTAACCTTAACGATACAAATGACTTAATTGTCAAGAAAATAGAAAAAGCAAAAACAGATTCAATTCTAGGCTTTGATTTTGCTACTTTAAAGTGCCGTCCAGAAGTAAACAATTTGGTAAACATTTATTCAGTGCTTAGTGATTTAAATGTAGAAAAAGTGTGTGAAAAAGTGAATAAACATGACATGAAGAACTTTAAAAAAGAGTTAGCTGACTTAATCATCAGCGTTATATCACCCATACGCGAGAAGATGAATATTCTTCTAAAAGATCAGCTTCATTTACATAAAATATTAAAACAAGGTACAGAAAAAGCAGCAGAAATTGCAAATAACAATATAAAAAAGATCAAGGATATTATAGGGTTTGTTCAATAGGTTACAACTATAGTATTTCCTAAAGTAAATGATAAAGGTATAATAAAGTATTTGAGTTATAATGGCATATAGTGTGGATTTAAGGGAAAAGGCAGTATTGATGATAGAAAAAGGTAAGACAAAGGTTGAGGTAGCAGAGCTTATG
>NZ_JAFEVH010000037.1:0-8551 GCF_048054155.1 Wolbachia endosymbiont of Nasonia giraulti | reverse complement strand
ATTTGAATCCTATAGAATACTGTTGGCATACCATCAAAAGCCGCCTCAGACCTCTCATGTATAAATATACAGACTTACAGCTTTTGGTTGGTAATACCATAATGGAACTTTATCATCCATTTTAGAAAATACTATAGTAGCTGACAACGTGATCCAGATTTCCATAATGTCATCCTAGTAGCTGGCACTGGGATTAAGAAAAGCAGCTAGTTTCAGCTACTCGAATGACAAGACTAGAAAGAAATGGGTGTCATCCCAGTGCTTGACACTGGGATCTAGAAAAGTTTACAAAGCTTATGCTAAATTCAATGAGATTAAATGAAAACCAGCATCAAGTGCTGGAATGACACCTTACCTGAACAGATAAATCACTAGCACGTTCGTTCACAATAACTTGAGAGAAGCTTACATCATTAATAACTGTATTTGCTCTATACAGAAAACCACATCCTATTGCAAAAAAAAGCAACGAAGTTGCAGCAAGTGGAACTGGGTTGTCAACTACGAAACATAGACCAACAGCAAATACTCCAGATAACAAAAAAGCATAAGCATAATTAGTTTGTTTCCTTTTTTGAGCAACTGCTTCTATCTTTATGAACTCTGGTTCTATTATTTTCTTAACATATCCTGCAATACAATCTCTTGGACTTTTGTTTTCATAGTTTTTAATATTAGTTTTGATCTTTGGATGTGTGAGTAATATTTTTACTATATCTATACTTCCCATCTCGCAAGCAATGTGTAAAGCTGTATTTTTTTTTCTTCTTGCCGGTCTCAATTTCCTCCTCTGCACGAGCATAATTTTGAGGTATAAATCCTTCATCGACAGGTTGTGAATTGTCAAGGTATATGCAGCGAAGATATGGACTCCTATCTACTACTTCTCTCTCCTCAAATTCGTAAACTGGATAACCATCATGTTCCTTTGGTCTTCTCTCCATAACAGCTTGCTTGCTTTTAATATTTACATCAATTTTTTTATGCTGTACAAGCAACTTAGCCATAAGCTCTAAATATTGATGTTCCTCGTTATTACTAGTAACAAAAGCTGAAATAATGCACATCAAAGGTGTCATTCCATCTTCAAAAGCATTAACATTCGCTCCTTCTTTCAATGCTTGTTGAAAATGATTCCAAGCTTCCTCAGGTGTTATTCTTTCACCACTAGCATTTTGAAATTCAATAGCTTTAAACAACTTTTTTGTTGCTTCACTTGTACTAAACATTTTAACCCCCTATCACAACAAACTTGATAAAATTATACATAGAAAAAATTAAAATATCAATTATTAAGCTAATGATCCAGAATATACTCCTTCGTTAAAGGAGACTGAGCATTTTCAAAGATTTCTTGAGTACTTCCGAATTCAACAATCTTGCCATTGCAAAAGAAAACTATGCTGTCAGATAATTTTTTAGCTTGCTTCATCGAATGAGTTACCATAATTATGGTGAACCTCAATTTCAATTCTTGTATAAGATTTTCGATTGCATTGGTTGCCATTGGATCAAGAGCAGAGCATGGTTCATCCATTAATAAAATAGTTGGCTTTACTGCAATTGCACGAGCAATGCATAATCTTTGTTGCTGGCCACCAGATAAATTTAGTGCACTATCTTGCAATCTATCTTTCAACTCTTCCCATAAACCAACCTTAGTTAAACTACTTTCTACTATTTCATTCAATTTTTGCTTATTTTTCACCATGCCATGCAATTTAGGCCCATAAGCAACATTATCATATATTGACTTTGGAAAAGGATTGGGTTTTTGAAATACCATACCAACTTTTGCTCTGAGCAATACAACATCCATATCACGTGAATATATATTACCCAGCCCATCGATTACCAGTTCACCAGTCGCTCTACATCCAGGTACGTAATCATTCATACGATTAAAACAACGCAAAAATGTCGATTTACCGCACCCAGAAGGTCCGATAAAAGTTGTGACTTTCTTTTTGCAAATATTCAAATTTATATCGAATAAAACTTGTTTAGAGCCATACCAAAGATTTAAATTTTTAACGAAAGCGTATTTATCGTTCATACTAAATCCTGCATTGAATAAAGTCCTGGAGTTTTATTCTCGCACAACCATATTGCTGCCTGAACCGCCCCTCTAGCAAACGTTGTACGATCAATTGCTTTGTGATTTAATTCTACTCGTTCATCGGAATTGACAAACATGACACTGTGATCTCCTATTACTCCACCTCCACGAGATACTGCAAAGCCTATTCCTCCTTTTCCTCTTATATTTGAATTATTATGTGAATATTGATTGAGCTCAAAATCCACTTTTGCAGCGTTAGCAACTGCTTTACCAAACTCTATAGCTGTTCCAGATGGTGAATCCTTTTTTAAATTGTGATGCATTTCCCAAATTTCAACGTCATACTCATTACCTAAAAGCTTGGCAGCTTCTTTTACCAATTTCAGCAACACATTAACTCCTATACTCATATTTGCTGACCATAATATTGGAACTTTAGCAGCATAGTCTTTTAAATTTAGACCTTCTATTCCAGTTGTGCCACTAACTAGCGGCTTTTTAAATTTTACAGCTGCCTTAAGGCAGTCTAGCATACATTCTTTAGTTGTAAAATCTATTACAACATCGGACGATTCAAATACCTCACTAATAGAACTTGTAACTTTGATTCCTAAATCGGAGCCATGGCCTGCAATAGGCCCAATATCTAAGCCTATATACTCACTGCCCAAGCGAGCAACAGCACCTGCTACTTCCACTTTGGTATTCGTAATTAATTCATTGAGTATTTTCTTACCCATTCTGCCTAAGCAGCCTATTACTCCAACTCTGATTTTCATAAAGCTTTTTCCACTATGTTAGGCTTTTTTTGAAGCTTTGTCATCCTTATAAGCTTAGCATATTTAGCCTTACACTGATAAAACTATAGCTATACATCGATGAATCTATTGAAAATTGATACGAGGAAGATACAAATTGTAATTAGTCAATTTTCTCCTATGGAGAAAACTTATAAAGAAAAAAAGAGCACCTAAGGAGGTGCTCTTTTTTGAAGACTAATAACCGTTTCCTACTTTGCTCGGATTAGATATTTGTGCTTCTGGTTCTCCAGTTATTGAGCGAAGTTGATTACAAAAGTCCCCTGGTGCATCATGAAAATCACCATCTAATTCCTCTTCTGCATCATAAAACTTCTCTGATTCAGTAGTTACTTCCTCAGAGTAAGATCAGATAAATCTTCTCTAAACTTAGAAAGAGATGCAGTAAAAGCATTTATTAACTCTTGTTTTTTTCTTCAATAGTAGTTTTACCTGAAGATTGTCCTTGCTGTGATATGCTTTGTTTCGCAACACTTGTTTCACTTTTTTTACCACCAAACAGCCGCTTACAGCCTGATGAAATTTTTCTTGCAATCCATGAAATTCCTATGTGATCAGCAATCCACTTAAAAAAGTTTTTTATTTTTTTAAACATATTTTACTCCTTAAATTAATAATTTATATTATTATATAAAAAGTATAGTATGTCAACTTTTACTATAGAGAACGTATAAAGAAAAAAAAGAGCACCAAAGAAGATGCTCCTTTTGAAGGGTTTATAGCAATTATTATGTACTAGCAAATAGACCATTATTAGCAGCTGGTGTTGTTGTAGAACTAGCAATTTCTGATTTAGGAACTATAATCGGATCTTTAGATATCTGAGTTATGGCAACGGTTGCTCGCTTTTCATTCAGACCTAAGATCTCCTTCATTCTTGAGAATTCGTGAGACGGAATTTTATTATTCTCAGATGCTACTGACTCTATATTCAAGAACACACCACCTTCCTCAACTTTAGGTTTATCACAAGTAATTTTGAATACTTTTCCTTCTTCGGACTGGACGTATTGAGTATATACTTTTAAACTATTAATAATATCAGTAAAATTAAGATCAGGATTACCACTAAGACCTATACCACCACCAAAAACTTTGCCTGTATTTGTTAACGTTACAAATAGTTCCAGCATTCCAGGTTTTCTTTCATAAATACCGGCAATATTATCACGTTCCTTAGATTGCGTAATATCAGCTCGACTGTCATGGATTTGATAATCTGCTACTGGCTTCTCATGATTAACTGTATTATCCAAAGTTTTTGTTAATGTATTGCTTGAAAACTTTTCTTGCTCTGATGATAAATTTTGTTTAGCATTACTTGATTTACCACCAAACAACCATTTCCACCCTGATGAAATTTTTCTTGCAATCCATGAAATTCCTGTATGATCAGCAATCCACTTAAAAAACTTTTTTATGCTTTTCCACATATTTTACTCCTTAAATTAATAATAATTTAATTATTACATAAAAAGTATAATATGTCAACTATTTCATAAAAATTTTAGTACTTGCTCGCAATTTTCAACAATTTAATAGCACTGGTGTTGACAACTTCCCCGCCAACACGCTTAGTGACAAAAAATCTAACATAAGGTTTGTTTGTATAAGGGTCTCTAAGTATTCTCATTCCTCTGTTATCTACGATCTTATAAGCTTGTTTGAAATCTGCTACTGCAATCATTGTAGGTGGCATATCAGCAGATTGATATACTGGTATTCCCATTAAAGTATCTGGTGTTTCAAGCGATAAACTCGGCTGCCAAAGATACTGACCTGTTTCAGATTTTAGTAGCCTCACGTCCTTTAACGTACTCCTGTTCATCAAAAATGATGCATTTTTAGAGTAATGTTCATTTAGAGAGTAGTACAATATCATTATGGCGTCGCTGTCTAGCTTATCAGCTTTAATTTGCTCTATCTTATTATGACCATTTCCATTTTCGTAAGTTAAAATTCCTTTAGGCTGAAAAGTGCCATCACCTTTAATAAAGGCTTCATTCTCCTTCTTACTGAAAGTTTCGGCAACCTTTTCTACAAGCCAATTTTCAACATTGACAAATGCATCATCGAGCAATTTTTGTGATATTTGCGGCTGAGCATAGAGCTCATAAGTTGTTATGGAAATCTTTTGAATTTTAGGTGTACTTGTGTCTTGTGCAAAATCATACTTGGATTTATAGCCACCATCTTCGTCGTCTACCACTTCACCACTCCAACCTGCACCAGCACGGTCACAATCTTCTATAATATAATCCAATGTTTCAGTAGAGATTCTTTGACTAGAACATATTTGCCGCATTGGAGATGAATCAGTTATACGCTTGTTTATGCGTTTTACAATATGAGGAGTAACTAAATACCCTCCAATATCATTGTCATCTCCACTTAGGGTTTTGTGTGATAATCTGTTTTCCATTCCTTTGCGAATATAATCAGAAAAATATTTATCACCTGTATTAAAATCTGTGCTAATCTCTGGGCGTTGAGCTGAGGTTTCAATAAAATCTAAGCGCTCTTTGCAATTATCAATATTACTATTTATCTTGCATAGCTGCTCAGGTCCTTTGCTTTCGATTTCTTTTAGTTTACGATCATTTATTAGTTTAAATTGCTCCCATGATGAAGCAAGTTCATTAACACGGTGAGCGATATCAGTAAGTGACATAATAGCCTCCTTTAAAAATAAAATTAGAATAGTTATTGTAATTTGAAGGTAATCTTTATCAGTAATCTCAGCGTTGTCATGCAAACTGCATTCAGAAAAAAGACCGGTGAATGGCAGCTTAGTATAACTCAAACGCTTGTTTACAATATGGATCCCAGTGCTGGGAGGCGCCCTCATGGTAAACAACGTTCATACAACTGTATACGTATAATGCTCGTACCTGCCATTCACCGGTCTTTTTTCTGGATTCTAGCATTGGCTTCATGGTAGATACAAATGAACGTAAGCTGCTTGGTAACGGGAGAAAAATGATAATGATTACTTGTTGAAGTAAAAAAAAGCAGTGTAGTATTACACCACGCTAAGTACTATACAGCATCCATTTTTTTTGTGTCAAGCACTTTTTTTCACTGAGTATCTATTCAGGAGAATGTGCAAATAAAGTACGTAGCCGTACAAATTTGCCAAAACAATAAATGGTATCCTGTGCTGGGATCCATTTTTCTATCATCACCAGAAACGTTGATTACTTTTATACCTGTAAATTTAACTGGATCCCAGTGTCAGGGCACTGGGATGACAGAAGAAAAAGGCCTGTATCGGCTACTTCGATGACACTCACAGCCCTGTCATTCCAGCGCGTGACGCTGGAATCCAGAAAAAAAAAGAAAAATGGTCAAGCACTGGGATGACACCCATTTAGTTATCTTTTCTCGTCTACCTTGTTTTGCCACCCTGCTGAACGGATACATACCGTTTGTTGCTTTTACTCTATGCTACCTTATCTGCCCTGCTTCAATCAGTAAGGGATTTCAATATTAACTCTGCACTACTTGCGGGATTGCTACTCTCTGTAATGGGTCTGCCAATTACAATATAATCAGCTCCTGAATTTATTGCTTCTTTTGGTGTTGCTGTCCTTTTTTGATCATCATGACCTCGATTCATACGGATTCCTGGAGTAATAATTTTAAAGTCTTTACCACATTCTTGGTGCACCTCTTGAGCCTCTAGTGCAGAGCAAACTATTCCATGTAGACCAATCTTTTTTGCAAGCTTTGCCAGCAAAATTACCTGTGATTTTGCTTCCCTTGCCACTCCGAGTTCACTCAGATCTTCATTGCTCATGCTAGTTAATACTGTTACTCCAATTAGCTTTATTTTAGTGCCTTGCACTATACTTAGCGCTTCTTGAAGCATTTTTGTTCCACCGCTGATATGCAATGTTAGCATTTCAACATCTAGAATCTTGATTGCTTCAATCGTTCTAGCGACAGTGTTTGGAATATCATGCAATTTCAGATCTAAAAAAATTGGTATATTGCATTTTGCAACTTCTCTCACTCCAGAAGGGCCATGTGCAGCAAAAAATTCTAACCCAAGCTTTACCATGCCAACCTTATCACGCAGAGCATTAGCTAAAGATATAGCTTTATTCAAATCTTGTGTATCCAGTGCGCATATTATTGGGTTCATTATCTTGTATAATTTTTTTTATAATAAGAGTAATTGTTGCATTTTACAATCCATATTCAGGGATTGGTCCACTTGCAATGCTTTGTACAGACACTGAACACGATAATCTGGTCGGAGTGGGTGAACGACTGGCATATCCAAGATCTTCCTGTAAAGAATCAGACGTTTCCTCCGATGTTTTGGAACCTTTCATTGGCTTGAATTGCACAAGCTGCCCTAATATAAATTTTATTTTCTGAGTCTCCCCTAATATTATTTTTTTGCTATAATCTTTAATTGTTTCATTTTCTCTTATCGATTCTTCTGTCTTATCTATCACATATTGAAGTTGTTTTATTTGACTGTCTCGCTCTAAAAGTGAATTTCTTAAATTTTTCACTTCGTTATTACAATCTTGTCTTATTCTGTCTAACTCAAAAGACTGATTTTTAATTAAACCATCTGCTTTATCTAGCTCTTCAAATTTCCTTTTTAACTCTTGAGATAAGTTTTTATTTTTTTGATTAATTTCTTTAAATTTACATTGTAATTCACCTAATTCTACACAAAGTTCTTCTTGCCTTTTATATAATTCTTCTTTTTGTGTATATAGCATATGTTTCTCTTTACGTAATTTATCTATTTCCTTAGATAATTCCTCTTTTTCTTTGGATAATTTTTCTATTTCCTTATGCAATTCTTCATATTTATCATTGTCTATTTTTCTTTTCAATTCCATTATTTGTTTTTCCCTTTCAGTTAGATTAGCTTCTTTTTCCTGTAACTGTTTACACAAATGCAAGATTTTATAATGTAATTCTTTTTCTTGTGCAGCAAGCTCATCTCTTTCTTTCGTTATTTTTTCTAATTCGTCTGTTATTCCAATTATACGGTTCATTTTTACTTCTAATTTCTCCTCCAAAGATTTTTTTTCTTTAAGAAAAGATTTCCTCTCATCTTCTATTTTTTGACCAAATTTTCTTCCTTCCTCGTATAAATTGTGCTTTTCTTGAGTCAACTCAAGCTCTTTGTGAGCAAATTTCTTCTCCACTTTACTAGTGTCAATAATTATTTTATACAAAATCATAAGAGCCAAAGCAGATAATACAGCTAAAGCGAGAATTAAAGAACTAGGTACATTAATAAGCGCTAAAGATGTAAGTAACGTGAGAGTAGCCAGAGAACTAGCTATAAAATAAAATGTATTATATTTATTAAGTAAATTGCTCATCACCCATATACAAAACTTCAGCAGTCTTGTATATATTGATTAAAATTATCTTACCTGTAGAGGAGAACACTTATCACAATTGTACCAGTGATAAACTTTAGTTGATATGCTAACTAAACTCAAAATGCAAGGTGGCATCAAACGGGAGTAGAACATCTACTAGAATATCCAAAATCGGGAACGTTCAAAAAAGTGTGTCAAACCGCATTTTCAATTCAACTCAATTTTTAACCTACCAGGAAAAAAGATATCAAGTTGAGACATAGTTAAAGCCCAATTAGGCAAAGCAGTAATCCACTTTTGCTCTACCTTTT